>CAINDV010000750.1 GCA_903847485.1 uncultured Verrucomicrobiota bacterium | reverse complement strand
TTGGCATAAAACGGGGTCGTGGCGGGCCGCACCAACGCAGAAGCCGCGAGGAAGAGTTCCCGCGGAGCCAAGGCTTGCGCTTGGAACACGCCCCTATTGTGCCTTATCTGCCACATTAGGCTATGCAAATCTTCTGCTCTTACGCGATTATTTCAACAGGCTGCTAGGCAGTCCCCGCCCCGTCAGGCATCTGACCCCCGCCACACTTTTCGACCGGCGTTTACATATTTCGCCTCCAAGCCAGATAAAGTTTTACTCCTAAATGGTTTGCGCGTAGGCTATGGGTAATGTCCAATACTTCCAAATACCAAGCCTTAAACCCCACCGGCCCACTCATAACACCGTCGTTCTCCTCCCTCCGGAAACGGTGCAACGGCTCCTCATCGACGGCTTCTGCGCGCCCCTTAGAGTCATTCTGGAAACGGCGGGCCTTACCCGCCCATGCTACTGCCTGGAGGATAGCACCTTCGCCATCTTGAGTGTCATGCGCGCCCTCCAAGCCTCCGCCACCGGCCGCGACTTCCGCCAAACGCAGGCCATTCCCCAGGTTCCCGAACTAACCCGCAGTAACTACTTCGCCTCCATATCCAGTCTGCGGCGACTCGCCCTGACGCAAGACCTCGCCCGGCACCGGCGCACTAACCAACTTCCCAACCGGCGTGCCCTGGGCGACCTCCTCGCCGTCTTGCCCGAACTCCAGGGTGGGGAAGTCTGGGCGGCCGACGGTCATAAGATCGCCCACGCCACCCACGACGGATGAGGGCTGAAGGCTGAAAAAGTAGTGGTTCCTTCTACTTTCATCCTCCAGCCTTCATACTTTCCCCTAGGCCCCCGCAAACCTCCATTGCGGGGCCACCAAAGGCCAACACACCCTCCACGCTTATGCCCGTTCCGTCAGCGACTTCCAATACGCCTACAATCTCAAGCCAAGCAAAAGTAGCTATCTTATTACCCGCTGGAAGGACACCCTCGCCCCGGTAGCTACCCGCACCCGGCCCATTGATCGCACTAACCAGGCCCATGAACTAATCATCAGCGAGGAAGCCGTTACCTTCCAGGATACCCCGGGCACCGGGCGCAAGCTTACCGCCCACGCTCCCGACCGCGACGAAATTCACCGCCTTATGACTAATGAAATGACCCCGGCGTGCCGCCTGGCACCGGCGGTGTCAAACAGAACCGTTCGCCCGTCGTGGCGCAGCTTGACACCGGGGCCAGTAGATATAACGAACTTCGTTAACAGGTTGCTTAAAAGGTTAGATGGGTTAGATGAGTTAAATGGGGCCAAACGACCTACTAACCATTTAACCAAACGGCTAATGACGTTCGTAATAGCGCACGGGCGGGCTATTTCTCGCCGGCGGATTTCGTGAAGGCGCTGACAGATTTGATCCCCAGCTCCTTGGCGACGTCCATGACTTTCACAATGACACCGAACGGGGCGTTTTTGTCGGCACTGATCGCGAGGACGAAATTGGTGCTGCCGGTGTTCTGGGACTGGAGTTCTTCTTTCAACCGCTCCGTAGTCACGGGCCGCGCGGCGCTGCCGAGGCGCAGCGACCCTTTGTCATCAATGTAAACGACGAGCGGCGGGCGGGCGTTGGCACCCTCGCGCTTGGCCTGGGTGGAATCGGGGAGGGCGAGTCTTAGGGCCGGCTGTTGCTTGAAGGTCGTGGTGACGACCAAGAAAATGACCAGCACCACCAGCACGTCAATCAAGGCCACGACGATGACGGCGGGCGGCTGCCGGCGGGTGCGGACGTGAAATTGCATGGCGGATTACGGGCCGGCCTGGGGCATATACTGGCGGCGGATAAACTCCTCGCACAGCCGCTCCAGCTCGACCGACAGCACCTCGACCCGCTTGCTGTAGAAGCTCCAAAACACCACCGCCGGAATGGCGATCAGCAGGCCCATGAGTGTGGCGTGCAAGATCAGGCCGATGCCTTCGGCGAGGCGTTGGGCGTCGCTGATGCCGGTCACACCCAAGTCCTGGAAGAGCGACATCATGCCGTAGATGGTGCCGACGAGGCCGAGCAACGGAGCGATGCCGACGAGGATTTCCAGTACGACGAGGCCGCGTTCGAGCCGGGTGATTTCGTGGCGGGCCTGGGTTTGCAGCGCGTCCACGTTGTCGGCCTTGGGCCAGTCCAAGTGCTCGGAGGCGAGCAGCAGGAGGCGGCCAAGCGGCGAGGGGTTGGCTTCGCAAACCCGCCGTAGCATCGGCACGTCTTCCCGCTGGTGGCAGGACTTGACCGCCCCTTCGATAGCTGGCGGCACGACTCTGCGCCAGCGCAGGGCGATACCGCGTTCCACCACAAAAGTCAGCCCCACTACGGAGGCGAGGAATAACAGGACATAAACAGCGAGTTCCATGAAATTATGAGGGTGTGCCGAGCGGTGCTGGAGTTAAGGAGCTAAGTAGAAAAACGTGAAGGTGACATCGCGAAAGTCCGCCCCGATCTCGTTGCGCATAGCTGTCGGCCAGCGGTCGTAAGGTGAGTTATCCAGGATGGCGCGCTGGCAGATGATGCTAAGCAGGTCATCCACAGTGGCGGAGAGCACCTGCATATCCGAGACGCGCCCGTCATAGTGCAGGCGGAACTGGAGGTTGACCTTGCCGATGGACTCGCCGGCGAAGCCCTTGGCATCAAGGAGCGCGTACCAGCGGTTTTGGACGGCATAGATTAGCGCCGCGTCGTAGGCACCATAGGCGGTGGCCTTGGTGTCGAGCGAGGTGACAAGGTTCCGGTTTTTCACGCCGCCCTCCTGCTTCATTTTGGGGCCGACCAAGCCGGCGTAGGCCTCCGGATTTTGTAGCGCCAGGCGGGCGTAGGCTTCCTTGACGGTGCGGGGCCGGGCCGGGCGGGCCGGGGCTTCGGCTGGGATCGGGGTGTCGGCGGGGCGGGCCAGCGTGAGATCACCCGTCGGGAGGGCAGCCTCGGTCTTAAGGACTTCCGGCGTGGCTTTGACTTTGGGGATGGCCGGCTCAGGTTTGATGGTGGGGGGCACGGGAGTGGTTTGCGGGGTGACCTTGGTAATTGCTAGGAGGTTGGGTTGGGGAGTGAGTTTGGTGGTCGGTTGGATCGGGGTCACGGAAGGCCGGAGCGGCTGGGGCGCGGGCTTGGTGACAGTCTCGGTCTTCACCATCCGCGTGTCGGTGCCGGTGATCTTGGGGTCTTTGGAGGCGGCGCTGGCGTCGGGATTGGCGGCTTGGGCGTTGGCAGAGGAATAATACTTCGCGTCCTTCGGCGGTTCGGCGGAAGGATTGCTGACTTCGACGAAAGACATCGGCGGGGCCATCGGCATGACGGTCAACTCTGGCGGTGCCGTCAACTGCGTGGGGGCGTTCGTCCGGTTCACAACCCGAAGGGCGGGTTGAAGCCACACCGGGAGTTTGACGTCGTCAAGCCAGTGGTAGCGGCGGTTGGCTTTGTAAGCGGAGTAAAGGAGCGCATGTACCAGCAACGACACGAGGAACGCCATCGCCAACCGTGCGTTCTGGGCACGGTTGAAACGGGGGACGCTGGTGTAAGGGGTCACGGCGGACACGGGAGCAAAGATGCTTGAGCGCGCCGCTGTGGGCAACTCTTCTCGCGGGCTGGATTGGTCAACGAAAAAGGCCCTGACGCGGTCAGGGCCTTGGGGCAAAGCGGTCGGCGGATTATTTCTTGCCGGTCTTGGCGGGCGGCACCGCTTTCTCCTCGCTCTTGGGCAGCTCGGCCGGGGCGGTGAGGTTGAGTTGGGAGAGCACGGAGTCGGTAATGTCGTTTTCCCCGGAGCTAAAAAGAACGACCGGGGTGTTGTTGATGCTGTCGGCGGCAGTGTCAACGACCAGGGCGAAATTGCCAGTCTTGGCCTTGGCGTTCACTACCTCGCGGATTTCCTTGAGGATGTTGTCGCGCATTCGCTTCTGCTTCTCGCCGATGGTGGTTGTGGCCTGGCGGTCGTACTGCTGGACGTTTTGTTCCAGTTCGCGGATTTCGAGGAGTTTCTTTTCCGCGCTGGCTTTACGTTTGTCGCTTTCCTCCTTGGAGATGGCGGCGTCGGCGGCGGAATTGAGGAACTTTTTGTAGTCCTCCTGCGCCTTGGTGAAGTCGTCCACCAAGCTCTTGCGCTCCTTGTCCATTTCGGCGGCCTGCTCCTTGAGGTTGGCCTGGGCCTGCTTGGTGCGCCAGAAGTTATCGAACACCTTGCGGAGGTCAATGGTGGCAATGCGACCCTGGGCGGACGCGGAGCCGGCCAGCAGGGTGCAGAACAGGATTGCGGTGATGAGTTTAGATGTCAGTTTCATGTCAGGTATTGGTTAAAATTCACGGGTGTAGCCCACGCCGAACTGGAAGCGGCCCTTGCCGTCGGTAGTGCGGTCGTAGGTGAGCGGGATGGCGTAATCCAGCCGCAGCGGCCCGATGGGCAGGTTGATGCGGATGCCGAAGCCAAAGTCGGAGGCGTAGGGGCCGTTCTCGTAGCCCAGCCGATCGGATTTGCGCGGCTGGCCGGTTTGTCGGGCGATGGATCCCGGAGCCGGATTGAAAGTGGTGTGGTAGCTGAAGGGGTCGGAATAGACCATGCCGATGTCATAGAAGGCGGCCAGTCGCAACCGTTCGATCACGGGCACGCTGTATTCCACGGAGCCGAACCAATAAGTGTCGCCGCCCACGGGTTCCCAGATCGATCCGTCGTTACCGTAATACTCCTGGTCCTCGTAACCCAGCAAACTGTGCTGTTTGGGGCTGACATCCCGGTATTGGAACCCGCGCAGCGAGTAGAGTCCGCCGAGGTAGTAGCGCTTGTAGAAAGGGATGTCGTCCGTGCCATCGAACGCCTTACCGGCACCAGTGCGGCCGAGCACCTCGATGATGTGGCCTTTGGCGAGGCCGCGGAAGTACCAGGCACCGCGCAGTTCCATCTGGTAGAAGCTGGCCTGGCCGCCGATGGGGCCGCCGGTGAGGGTGGTAGAGAGTTCGATGCGTCCGCCTTTGTCCGGCAAGGTGGTGTTGTTGCGTGAGTCCCAAGCCACCGAACCGCCCACCGACGACAGCATGGTGTAACCTTCCTGGCTCGTGAGGGCCGGCGGGGCGTAGAACGGCACGTTGAGAATGCCGATGTTCTGGAACGTGTAGTTCACGCTGCCGATGGTGAAGTCGTTGAACAGCGCCTTGGTGAGGCTGAGGGTGGTGCCGCCCTGGGATTCGTTGAAGAGGTTGTTGACCGAGAGGTAATCTAGCTTGTGGTAGAAGAGGTCCACGCCGAGCGCGAGCTTGCGGCCGAGAAACCACGGCTCGACGAAGGAGGCCACGGCGTCCGTCCGCTGCGTGCCCAAGGCCAGGCGCAGGCGGGCCTTCTGGCCGCCGCCCTGGAAGTTAGGCGGGTTGAAGAGATCGAAGTTGCCTTGCGAGAGCTCGACAAACCCAACCAAGCTGTCAATGGAGCTGAAGCCCGCGCCGAGCGTGACGTTGCCAGTGCTCTTTTCGTCCACGGACACCACCAAGTCCTTGCGGTTGGCCTCAAGGTCCTCCCGCGCCTGTGGTTTGGCGCTCACCTTTTCGAAATACTGCAACCCGTCCAGCCGGGTCTTGCTAGTCTTGACCTTGACCATGTCGAAGGTTTCGCCGGGAGATATGGCCAACTCACGGCGGATGACCTTGTCCTTGGTCTTCCAGTTACCCTGAATTTGAATCAACTCGACGTAGGATTTCTGGCCTTCGGTGACGTCGTAATCCAGGTCCATCGTGTTGTGTTCGGTGTTCGGATTGGTGACGACTTTCAGGTTGCCCGTGTCTTCCGTGACATCAATGTGGCCGCGGGCACCGTAAAAGTCCTCGATGAACGTGGAGTCTCTCTCCAGGCCTTTCGGGGTGAAGGTGTCCCCGGGCCGCATAGGCAGGATCGTGTTGGCGATGTTCGTCGGGAACATGGTGGTGCCCTTGAAGCTGATGGCCCCGACCTTGTATTGGTTGCCCTCGAAGATGTCCCAGCGGATGACCATCCGGTTGGTTTTCGGACCCTCGACCGGCAACTCGATGTTCCGGATCTCGAAGTCTATGTAGCCGTTGGAAAAGTAAAACTCCCGCAGTCGCTCTTTGTCCTCGTCGAACTCATCCTGCTTGAGCTTGCCGGAGCCGGTCAGCCACGACATGAACCACCACCGGCGAGTCTTGACCTCCTTGCGGAGCTTCTTTTGCGGAAAGGCCTTGGCACCGTCGAAGACCACGTCCACGATGCGAATCTTGGGGCTTTCCTGGACCTCAAAGGTGGCGATGCCCCGCCCGGCGGCTTCATCCACGCTCATGACGTATTTGACCTGCGTGTTCGGGTAGCCAGCCTTCTGGTATTTCGCGCGGATGGCCTGGGAGTCGTTGAAGAGTTTGTGCTCGTCCAGCGGGTCGCCGATTTTGGAGCTGATGGTCTTGCCCAGCTTCTTGGCGCTGTATTTCTTATTGCCAACAAAGCGAATATCCCCCAGGCGCGGCTTGGCCTGCAGCACATAGGTCAACAAGACACCGGCGGAAGAGAGATCCTGTTTGACCTGGATGTTGAGGAACTGCCCCATGGCGTAAAGGTTCCGCACGTCTTCGTCCACGCTGGACGGCTGGAAGGGGTCGCCCACCTGGACGCTGATGTTGGCACGGACGAGCTGCGGGCTGACCTCTTGCGGGCCGACGAAGTTGATGTCAATCCGATGGATCAGCGGAGGCGGTGGTGAGCCGGGCAGGCGTTGGGCATGCACGGAGAGCAGACTGCCAAGTAGGAGCAGAAGCAAACAAAGGCGGAGGCGAAGGACTGGGTTCATGATCAGGTGGGCACGTCGTCGTCGTGGACGCGGGCCGCGTCCTCGAAACGGGTATGACTCCGGAAGAACGTGAGTTCCACGTCGCCGGTCGGTCCATTGCGTTGTTTCGCGATATACAAATTCACCTGCACAGAGTCCTGATTCTCGGCCGCGACGGTGTCTTCATCCTCGCCGCTGCTGGGCTTGCTGGGCTTGTACAACAGCCCAACTAAGTCCGCATCCTGCTCGATGGATCCCGATTCCCGCAGATCCGAGAGCTTCGGCTTGGAGCCAGCATCCCGCTTCTCCAACTCGCGGTTAAGCTGGCTCAACACGATGATCGGCACCCGCAGTTCTTTGGCCAGGGCCTTGACGCCGTTGGAAATGTCCGCAATTTCCTGCTGCCGGTTGTCTGCCCGGCGCGAAGTAGAATGGAGCAACTGAAGATAGTCAATCACGAAAAGCCGCACCCCATGCTGTTGCCACATCCGCCGCGCCTTAGCCCGCAGTTGCAGGATGGACAATCCCGGCGTGTCATCAATCAGCAACGGCGAGGATGACAACCGCGCCGCCGCGTTGGTCAGCTTCGGAAAGTCCCGCTCCGCCAGGAAGCCTTCCCGGATGCTCCGCAGGTTCACCCGCGCCCGCGAACACAACATGCGCAGCACCAGCGAATCCGCCGTCATTTCCAGGCTGAACACCCCCACCGGCAGCTTCTGCTCGACGGCGATGTTCTCCGCGATGTTCATCGCCAGACTCGTCTTGCCCATGCTGGGCCGCGCGGCGATGACGATCATTTCCCCGCCATGCAAACCGTCGGTCATCTTGTCGAAATCCCGGAAGCCCGTCGCCAAGCCCGTCGGCGCGCCCTTGTGGTTGTGAAAGACCTCGATGGTGGAGATCGCGCGGTTGACGAGATCTTTCATCGTGGTAGAAGTCTGCTCCACACGATCTTCCGACAAGCGCAACACGTCCCGCTCCACCTCGTCAAGCAGTTCATCCACCTCGCCCTCGTGGTCGTACACCCGCGCCACTACGCCGTTGCAGGTCTGGATCATCCGCCGCAGCGTGTGTTTCTCTCGGACGATTTCCAGGTAATAGACCAAGTTCGCCGCCGACGGCACCGTGTTGGGCAACGTCATCAAGTAACTGAGGCCGCCTACCTGGTCGAGCATCTTCTTGTCCTTGAGCCGCTGTGAAACCGTGATCAAATCAATCGCCACCCGCGCGTCGTACATGTCCGCCAGCGTGTCGAAAATCGTCTGGTGCCGCAGATCGTAGAAGACATCCGTCCCGGCCTTGAGCTTGGACAAACACTCGCCCAGGCAGTCGTTCGGCGAAAGCAGCACGCAGCCCAGCACGCCCTGCTCCGCCTCCGGCGAATGCGGCGGCAGACGGTCCACACTGGCGGTGGCGGGCGCTTTCTTGCGCCGGGCGTGCTTCAAATCGGCGGGCGGCTGGCCGCCGACATCGGAAACGGAATCAATCACGCGCCAAGGAGACTCGATTCCGGCACCAGATCAAACTTCAATTTGTTGCCAACTGTTCACAAGCTATCCACCGGCTCGGCGACGGAGTTAAAGGGGCGCGTGCGATGTCTGGCGGCCTGGCCGACGCGGCAGCGCCTTGGCGTGCGCCAACCCTCTGGCGCTTTGGCATGACGCGGGAAGATTCCGAGACTTTCGGGACCATGAGGCGGGGAGAGGCAACAGAGGGCCGCAGCAATGCCGGACGCTGGCACGACGGGAGGCGTGCGAAGGGCGCAATTTGAGCATCCGAGCTGGGTTTGTATTCCTGGCTGGATTCCGAAACGCAGCGAAGGCAAGATAGCGCGCATGGCAGACAGTAAAACCAATCTCGGAACGGGCGGACGCGGGGATGACCGCAAGCAAACCCCGGAGCATTTTGCGCCGCAATATGTCCTGTTTGCCGGGATGAAACAGGTTTAGCCACATCCAATATTTTATGAGCGAAAAACAATCTCTCGTCACGATAGACACGTCACCACTGAGGCGTTTCATAAAAGCCATTCTCAAGGTGCCCGGCACTGCCACCGTGATTCAATTGGCGATCATCCTGATCGCAGTTGTCGCAGCAATGATCATTCTCTTCGGCTATTCGCTTCAATGGGAAGGGATGAAGCCGGTTCTCACTGCTTCCAGCACTAAGAAGGAACTGCAGAATTTGAGGCAAAGAAACGCACTGTTGGAAGCTCAATTGGAGCGTGACTACATCCCGATCAAATGGCTCCCTCAGCCGTATTGCTTGATGCCAGACAAGACAAATGTGTTTTACGCTCTGCAACGCGATGCGCACAGACTCAGTGCCACTAGAAGCCTTCTCTACGACGTTTTCCAAGTGCATCAAGCTATCTCCGACCATGACGTCCTTGTGGGTGACGTGGAACCAGACAGCGATCTCTTTCGATCTCTGGCGAATGTTCTTTCAGCGCTGAGATACCAACCTGCCGCAAAGCCTGATAAAGAGGGACAGAGGTCTGCGTTGTTGAGCGCCTTCCTCTAATATCAGCGAGACAAGAAACTCAAACCCGATGGTTGGCTCGGCAAGAAAGAGACCTGGCCAGTTCTTTTGGACCAACTTGTCCGCGGCCTCTTGTCCTAAATGAGCGCTCAAAAACTGCGCAACTTTCGTTGCGCGCGCTTTCGTGTCTTGGTCGTAACGAAGTGGCGCGTGGTGTCGGCAGCGTCATCGCCGCCGTTGCCGTCTTTGTCGGCGTCCATCTTCAGCATGTTCGCAAGCCGGTTCAGATCGTGCTGAAACGCGGGCAGCGTCTCGATTAGACGCTGCACAACGCCTGATGCAGGAAACCTCGTCGGCGCCAATCCCACCTCGACTTCGGCTAGTCGCGCCAGCATCTTGGAACCCTGCTTCAAGATGCGCTGTGGACGGCGACCGTTGATTCGCGAGACGGTGGACGGGATGGCGAGTGTGCGGGAGTCGTTTCCGCGGGCGTGGTTCGCCATCAAGGAGAAACTGGGGACGATGAAGGCGGACTACGTGAGCTACGGGGAGTTCCGCGCGCAGTGCCGGCAGCTCGGCGAGTCGGACGCGGGCGCGCAGGACAGCCTGGCGCGCGTGCTGCATCGGCTGGGCGTGGCGCTGAACTGCGCGGACGACGAGCGCCTGCGGGAGGCGACGGTGCTGAATCCGCATTGGGTGACGAACGGCATCTACACGCTGCTACGCGACGCAGCGTGCGAGCGGGGAATCATGACGCTGGCGGACGTGGAGCGCGTGCTGCCCCAAGAGAAGCCGGAGATGCGGCGCTATCTGGTGGAGTTGATGCGGCGCTTCGACCTGGCCTTCCCGCTGACCGAGGCGGGCGACGAATGGCTGGTGCCGCAGCGGCTTCCGCCCACGCAGCCGAAGCTGGGGCGCGAATGGCAGGAGCCGGGCTTGACGCGGCTGCGTTACACCTACACGGCCCTGCCGGAGGGGCTGATCCCGCGGTTCATCACGCGCACCTATCCGCTGAGCGAAGGCCAGGACCGTTGGATGAACGGCGTGGTGCTGGTGATGGACGACGCGCGGGCGCTGGTCCGCGCCGATCCGGCTGAACGCGGCGTGACGGCGGTGGTGAGCGGCAGCGCGGATGGGCGCCGCCGGCTGGCGGGGCTGGTGCGGGAGGATTTGCGGCGCATCCATGCGGACATCCGCGGCCTGGACCCGCTGGAGGAGATGGAACTGGAAGGCCAGCCCGGCGAGTGGGTGCGCGTGCAAACGCTGGAGGCCGACGAGCGGAAGAAGCAACCATCCGCCGCCGCCACGAGCGAGGGCACAGTGATCGTGGACAACACGAGCGAGTTGAATCGGGTGTCCGCGCCCGCCGCGCGCGATCCGTCGCAGCGGAAGGCGAAGGTGTTCATCAGCTACTCCAGCCGGGACGCCCGCCAGCACGACGAGTTGACGGTGCGCCTGAAACCGCTGCGAAGCGAGGGTCTGGTGGAGACGTGGAGCGACCGTTGCCTCGTGGCCGGCGAGGAATGGGACAAGACCATCCGCCGCGAATTGGAGGAAGCGGACGTGATCGTGCTGCTGTGGAGCGCGCAGTTCGAGGCGTCGGACTACATCCAGGGCGTGGAGGTCCAGCGCGCCGTGGAGCGGGCGAAGGCTGGAGAAGCGGTGGTGGTTTCGATCATTTTGGAGAAGTGCAGTTGGGAGCGAACGCCGGTGGCGAAGTATCAAGTGTTGCCGCGCAAAGGCTTTCCAGTGCGGAACAGGAAGCCGATCCGGGACGCTTGGTACGAAGTGCAGGAAGGTTTGCGGACGGTGCTGGAGGGATTGCGCGGCAAGAAACCGTAGCAGCGCCCGAGAATGGCGAGCCGGTGATCAGTTTCTCCAACCGGGAAGAGGCTTTCGCTGACGGGTGGCACCAGGAGGGGTATGGAGAAACCCCATCGGCCGGGCCAGTAGGGCCGCACATCCAGTCGTTTCATTTCGAACTTCGGTTTTCGGTTTTCGAATTTCCGAGCCCCGCTGGGCACCGCATGGCTTGACGCGCCCCCAACCGTCACTAGATTCCGCCCCATGTCTTGCCCCAACACCGCCCCCGCGCCTGCGACTTTCCACCCATGAGTCGCAAACCTTCCGTCGGCATCATCTTCCTCACGGTCTTCATTGACCTCGTCGGCTTTGGCATCGTGGTGCCGCTGGTGCAGGTCTATAGCCGGCACCTCGAAGCGAGTTGGCTGGAGATCGGGATCATCCTCGCCGCCTTCTCGGCGATGCAATTCGTCTTCTCGCCCATCTGGGGGCGGCTCTCCGACCGCATCGGACGTCGGCCTGTGCTTCTCCTCAGCACCGCCGGCGCGACCATCGCCTACGCGCTCTTCGCCTTCGGTTCGGGTTTGGAAAGTCACCGGGCGGCGCTGGGGATGATCCTCGCCTCGCGCATCTTTGCCGGCATTTGCGGCGGCAACATCGGCGTCGCCCAGGCTTACATCGCCGACATCTCGGTGCCAGCGGAGCGCTCGAAGCGGATGGGCCTCATCGGCATGGCGTTCGGGTTGGGCTTCATTTTCGGGCCGGTCATCGGGGGATTAAGTCTCGCCCATCTTGGCGACACCGGCCCCGGCTGGATTGCCTGCTCGCTGTGCGCGGTAAATTTCGTGCTCGCCTGCTGGCGGCTGGGTGAGAGCCGCCAGCCCGGCTCCGAGCAGGCCGCCAAGCGACCGCACATCAAGCAAGCGCTGCACACGCTGCGCCAGCCCCAGATCGGCTTGCTCGTCGTCACCTTCTTCCTGGCGACCTTTTGCTTCAGTTGCTTTGAAAGCACCCTCGCCCTGCTCATCAGCGCCAACTTCCACCTCGACATCCTCAAGGATCCGAAGGCCGCCAGCACCGTGGTTTACCTCTACGCCTTCTGCGGCATCATCGGTGCCGGGGTGCAAGGCGGTGCAATTGGGAAGTTGGTCAAGCGCCTCGGCGAACCCAAACTCATCGCCGCCAGCCTGCTGCTGACCGGCCTGAGCATGGCACCGCTGCCATTCATCACGGGCAAAGACCCACTGTCCTGGGCCGCGTTATTCCACGCCCGCGGGTTGCCCTGGCTCACCTTGCTCCTGGTGCTGGCCGTAATCTCGGTCGGCTCGTCGCTGACCCGTCCGCCGCTCTTCGGCATGCTCTCGATGCTCACGCCCGCCGACGAACAGGGCGAAACCATCGGCGTGGCGCAAAGCGCAGGCAGCCTGGCGCGGATTATTGGACCGATTTTCGCCGCTACAGTTTTCGGCAGCCATCCAGCGTGGCCCTTCCTCACCTGCGCGGTCGTGGCGATTCTCACCGGCCTACTGGTGCTCAAGAAGCTCGATGCAAAAACGTCAGCCTCTCCTTGAACCTCCGCTCAGTTTCGTGGACGACCACAGATGGAAAAGGAAGGCAGGCTGACGCTGCGGTAATCGAACGAAGCTCTTTCAAAACCCGGTGCTGGTAGGGCGACGCTCCTGCGGAGACTCGGAGACCCACGATCCACGCCGGCTCGGCAGGAGCCTCGCCCTATCGGGATCGGGGTTTTGAAAGAGCCTCGAGCCTTCGGAATTCGGATTTTACCATCACGCTGGCTCCTGCTGGCTGAGACAGTGGAGGGAGCCGAACCCGAGCACGAGGTCCACGGCGTGGATGCCCACGACGGGACGATCAGGGAAGAGTTCGCCCAAAATGCCGAGCGCCACGCGGTCGTTGGGGTCGTTGAAGGTGGGCACGATGACGGCGGCGTTGGCGATGTAGAAGTTCGCGTAGCTGGCTGGCAGGCGGTAGCCATCGAAGAACAGCGGTTTGGGCATCGGCAGCGGAACGACCTCCGGCTTGGAGCCGTCTTCGAGGCGCAAATCCTGGATGCGCTCCCAGTTTTCGCTCAGCGGATGGTAATTGATGTCCTTGGAATTCCCTTCGCGGATGAGCACGACGGTGCGGGGGGTGACGAAGCGGCAGATGTCGTCAATGTGCCCATGGGTGTCGTCGCCCACGGGACCGGCGACGAGCCAGAGGACGTTCTTCACGCCCAGATAACGCTGTAGGGTGGCGTCGTAGTCGGCGCGGGTAAGACCGGGATTGCGCACCTGCACCTTGGGATCGAGGTAGCATTCCTCGGTCGTCAGCACGGTGCCGCAGCCGTTCACATCAATGCCGCCACCTTCGAGCACAAAGTCGCGACCGTGGCATTGGGCGTTGAAAAGCGTTCTTCCGAGCAGACGGGCGGCGGTTTCGGGAACTTTGCGGTCTTTCTGCCAGTCGTCATACTTCGCCCAGGCGTTGAAGTGGAAGTGAACGATGGCAGTCTCGGACTTGCGACCCTTGCGGCGGTGGACGTGGATGGGGCCGCTGTCGCGCGTCCAACCACGGTTGGTGGGATGGACGATGAATTCGACGCACGCGACATCGGCACCGGCGCGGGTGAGGTAACGACGGGCAAGGCGGGCTTCGGTCTGGTTACGAACGAGGAGGCGGACGGTTTCGCCGGGGCAGATGTGGCGGACCATTTCGCCATAGACCCAGCGGATGGTGTCAAGCTTGCCGGGCCAGTCGGTTTCGTTGTGGGGCCAGCCGAGCCAGGTGGCGGCGTGAGGTTCCCATTCGGCGGGCATGGAAAAGCCCAAGTCGGCGGGCGTGGTGGTGCGGGGCGCGATCGGTTTAGCCATAAAATGGCTGCGAGCATAGGCGGGGCGAAGTCGGGCCGCAACTCCGGGGTGGCGGGTGACAGAACTTCTTATTTTGGCTTGGAGCGCGGACAATCCTATCCGCCTTGGGCCAAGTTCGCGCACGCCGGCGGACAAGATCGTCCGCGCTCCAAGCCAAAACGAACTGTTGCCGCCGCTTTGAAACCGCTTGACAGAAACGGGCGTTTGCCTTGACGCTGGGTCACGAGTTAGCGGGTCAAACCTCCGCGCTGACACGACCTGAAAACGGCGCCTGCGAATTGCCAGCGGGCAGTTGGCCGGAGTCGGTCGTGGGGGCGGACGCTGGCCAGTTTGCCCAGACCGCCACCGTTACGGGGCGGCGGGCCGGCGCGGAAGTCCCGGAACTGGCTCCCGACACTCGTAAAACGAAGCTGCACCTTTTTGGGTCATGACGCGACAAGCAACTAGTTCGATCCTCGAGCCCGGCCCACAGTCGGGAACTGAGAGCTATCCGACCACGGCCGAAACCGCAGCGGAGGAGGCGGGCCACCCGTTTCGCCACGCTCCGAAAGCGTCCGAGGCTGGCCTCAGCATCTTCAAGAAGGTGCGCGGCTTCAAGAACGCCGCCCGCGCCCGCGCCACGGGCCTTTACCCCTATTTCCGCACCATCTCCTCCGCGCAGGACACCGAGGTCATGATCAATGGTCAGAAGGTCTTGATGCTCGGTTCCAACAGCTACCTGGGCCTGACGAACCATCCCAAGATCAAAGAGGCCACCTGCGCCGCCGTTCAGAAGTACGGCACCGGTTGTGCCGGATCGCGCTTCCTCAATGGCACGCTGGACATCCACATCGAGCTGGAGCAGGAGTTGGCCCGCCTGGTCAAGAAGGAGTCCGCTCTGCTCTACAGCACCGGTTTTCAGGTCAATCTCGGCGTCATCAGCGCCCTCGTCGGCCGCGGTGACTACGTGCTCGGCGACAAGAGCAACCACGCCAGCATCGTCGAGGGCTGCAACCTTTCCCAGGGCGAGTTCCTGCGCTTCCCACACAAAGACATGCACGCACTGGAAGCCCGGTTGCAGAAGCTCGACCCGGACGTTGGCAAGTTCATTGTCGTGGACGGCGTCTTCAGCATGGAAGGCGACATCATCCAGTTGCCGGAACTGGTCCGTCTCGCCAAGAAGTACGGCACCGCCGTCATGGTAGATGACGCCCACGCTATCGGCGTGATTGGTGAGCATGGCTCGGGCACGGCGAGCCACTTCGGCTTGCCGGACGAGGTGGACCTCATCATGGGCACGTTCAGCAAGTCGCTGGCGAGCTTGGGTGGGTTCATCGCCAGCACGGCGGAGAACATTGACTACCTTAAGCACAACTCCCGCGCGCTCATCTTCAGCGCCAGCATGAGTCCGGCGAACGCCGCCGCCGTGCAGGCTGCCTTGAAGATCATGGTTTCGGAACCGGAGCGCATCGCCCGGCTCTGGCACAATACTGAGCGCATGAAGCGCGGGTTGTTCGCCTTGGGCTTCAACTTGGGCACCTCCGAAACTCCCATACTGCCGGTCTATTGCCCCGGCTTGCTCGCCGCTTTCAAGATGTGCAAGCGTCTCGAAGAGGAAGGCGTCTTCGTCAATCCCGTCGTCGCGCCGGCCGTGCCCGTCGGACAGGAGTTGATCCGCATCAGCCTCATGGCGACGCATACGGATGCGCAAATTGACTTCGCCTTGGAGAAGCTCGGCAAGGTGGGCCGGGAGTTGAACCTCTTCTAAGCTCCCCCTTCAAGGCTCCGCTCATGGGGATGGAAATCCGAAGCCCGAAACTGGACCAGCCAGAACCGAGTCGCTAGCAAAAAATGGTGGGTGAAAAATGGAGAGGCTTTCTCGCAACCCCAGCGCCGGTAGGGCGACGCTCCTGCGGAGCAACGGCCCAACCGGAGCGCCGACATTCTTGTCGGCCATTACCGACCGACCGGGGTCACGACGACAAGAATG
>CAINDV010000749.1 GCA_903847485.1 uncultured Verrucomicrobiota bacterium | reverse complement strand
GATACTGGCGTTGGAGAAGTCAGTCTTAGCCAGCGCCGAAGCTCTGCAACAACGACGAGAGTTATTACCCACTTACTGGACCGAGGAGGCCATCGCCCGTCACCCACGTCTGACCGGCGAACAGACCGAAGCGCTGCGTCACCTCTGCGCTACCCGCGGCGGACTGACCTTGATTCACGGCCTGGCCGGCACAGGTAAGTCCACCCTCTTTGCCGTGGCGCAGGAAGTCTGGACGCAACAAGGACTCTCAGTGTACGGCGCGGCGTGGAAACCTTCCGAAATGCTGGGGACTGCTCGCCTGCCTCGCGCCTCGTTCACCCGGCGATTGCAGATGGCCGGCGGTCAATCTGTGGTTGCCCCGGCCCAATCCGCAACGCTTGCGGCTGGGCGGGAAATGGCCAGGAACTAACCGTCTGTGTCAAAAGTAAGAACCGAACCAACTCCCCCGAAAGCTCTTGGAGTTTAATTCCGAGCGGCGCGTGGATAGCGAAGAAAGGATGAACAAGCGGGACAGGATGGAAGACGGCCACACTTCAAAACCCGTATGTTCGTGGAGTCATGAGCCGGTAAAACCTTTGTAGGCCTGAAGCAGCCGGATCGGTCAGAGCTTTGAGGGTATCATCCCCAGGCGCGGCCGGCAGTGGGGTCCAATTCGGTGCTAACAGTGACTCAGTGTATTCCAGCCGATAAGACCTACCTCGGATAGTGGGGGTGGAGGCCGTGAATCCGCGAGTTAAACGGGGGAACTGCAGACGACCTTGTACAAACGCGTAATCGGTCAGAGCGAGGCTATAGTTATAGCCACACGCAATGGCTACCACATTCGTCAGCCCCGTGGGCACCCTGGTCTGGCCGCCCCATTCTACACCCGCCCAATAGTCAGACCCCCAGGCCACAACGGTGCTATCGGCTTTTAATGCCAAGCAGTGGTTGGCTCCGATCGCTACGTCCACGACGTTGCTTAAACCGACAGGGGCCATGAGATTTGTCGGTCCCCAAGACACCACGGTACCATCATGCTTCAGTGCTAGGCCGTGTGTAATCGAAATCCCACAAACTGCAACCTTTGCGACGTTGGTTAGGTCCGCCGGAACCCCCGTGTTGGTTCCTCCCAATGATACAACTCGCCCATCGCTCGTTAACGCTAAGTCCACAGCTCCATTCGCTGCGAAAGATACAACATTACTCACGCCTGGCGGAATGGCATGGTCCAAGTTTTGGGGTCCCACTCCCACCACTGTTCCGTTAGCTCGCAATGCGAGCACATAAGAAGCACCGAAGTACCCCCCCACAGCGATGTCCACTATGTTGCTCAATCTTGTTGTATCTAGCCACTGGCCCCACGAGACAACTCGGCCATCGCTCTTCAGTGCCACAGATGCATCGCCTCCTGCAGCGATGGCTACAACGTTACTTAGACCAGCCGGAACGGATCCAACGCCTAAAGTTCCGCTCCCCCACATTACTACGGTCCCATCCGTCCTCAAAGCCAGGCTGTGACTGTTGCCACAGGCGATTTTCACTACCTGGCCCAACCCTGCCGGAATTGACCTTCCTGCTATGCCCGGCTGTAACCCCCAAGTCACAACCGGATCGGCGGCAAGGCGGACAACCGAACTAGTCACGACACCCAGAGCGTTGCCTACCACCACGCTAAAGGAGCTTGCAACATCCGCCCACTGCGCGGCAGCCAGCACAAAGGATGACTGATTCGCACCAGGAATCGGCACGCCATCCCTGAGCCACTGCAACGACAATGGCGGTTGGCCCCCAACTTCAGCAGTGAACTCCACCCGGTTACGGATGATGGCAGGCTGACTTTGCACGAGGTTCGCAACCCCCGGTGCCGTGGTAATGGACACCACTGCTACCTGGCTGGTGATCGCGCCAAATTGGTTGCTCACGATGACTTGGTAATTGCCTGCTTGGCCTGGCTGCACGTTGACCAGCGGGCAGCGGGCTGTCGTCGCGCCGGCGATGTTCGTCCCGTTACAGCGCCATTGATAGCCCATAGGCGGGGTGCCGCGAGCCAGCGTAAAGAGGCGGGCTTTCATACCTGTGTGCAGATCTTGGCGGACGGGCTGTAACAGGATTTGCGGGGGAGTAGTTACCACTTCGGTGAGACACATATTCAAACTGCCGCAGGCTGCAATCTGTACCACATTGCTCAAGGCCTCAGCTCCCGCTCGCTCCCCCCAATAGTCGCAACCCCAAGTCGTCACCTTCCCGTCGGCTCTTAACGCCATGCCGTAAGTCCCGCCGGCAGCAACTGCCACCACGCCGGTAAGATCCGGAGGGATATTGGTTGGATTATAACAGGGCCAATTGCTATAGTTCCAGCCCTTAACTGAGCCATCAGCCAGTAAAGCCAAGTTGTTCTGGCTTGCCGCAGCAACAGCGACTACGTTCGCCAAACCGACAGGTACAGTCGCCTGCCCCACATCATTCCGCCCCCAGCTTACTACACTGCCATCTGCTCGAATGGCGAGGTTGTGCCAAGCCCCTGCGCAAATAGCCACAACGTCACTTAGCCCGGCTGGCACACTGCATTGCCCGTACCGGCTGGTTCCCCAGCCAACAACGGTGCCGTCCGCTCTTAAGGCCATGCTGCTAAAGTCGCCTGCAGCGATGGCTACCACATTGCTTAACCCCGCTGGTATGTTGCATTCTCCCTCACTGTTCGAACCCCAAGCGGCCAATGTGCCGTCCGCCTTCAGCGCTAGGCTGTGTGCTCCGCCAGCAGCAACGGCCACTGCATTGTGTATATTTGTGGGCACATCACACTGTCCATTTCTGTTATCTCCCACCCCAAATACAGAACCATCAGCGCAAAGGCCAAGTCCGAAACCGTAGCCGGAACCTGTGTTGAACACGATCCCCACGACGTTGCTGTAGGGCACTACCCATTCTTGAGCCAGCCAGCTATTGTAACCGGAAAGCTTAATGGAGGCTATCGAGAGAACTGCCACGGCGCTGGTAGCCGTGCCTGAACTGTTGCTCACCACCACACTATAGTTTCCGGCCGCGCTCCGATGGAGGCTGTTAAGGGTAAGGTTGGTGCGGCTTTCAGGCAGGAGCGCTTGGCCATCTTTCCACCACTGGTAGCTCAGCGGCGGATCACCAGCCGCAGCCACCGAGAAGGTGGCACTTTGTGCGATAATCCCGACCTGGGACAGCGGCTGGGTAGTGATGCTGGGCACGCCAGCCTGAGCCGTAGCGCCTTGCAGGATCAAGCCGATCATGCCGAGCACCAAGGGCGTGGCAACGGCAACGCCACCAGACCGGGCGTGCCACCGTTTACCGCCACGAGCGTTGTGTTTGTTCGTGAGGCTGCTGCGATTTGTTTGCATGTTCTTGCTCTTGGTTGAGGGTTACTTACTGCCTTTTTCGCTCTGTGTTGACTGTAAAGGGGTCAGTCCTTACCTTGTACACTTGTTCCAGGAACAGGCCGGTCCAGCGGTTCGTGCCCCATCAATGCCTCCAAGACTTTGGCGGTATCGCCAGCCAACAGCGGCGCGACGGGCAGGCGGAGGCCGGGGAAGACGCGGCTGTGAAGCAGGCCATCCGCGTCGGGCAGTTGCGAGCAGTATTCGTCGTCTTCGAGGCAGAACCATTCGAGGCGCGCTTCGGCCACCAGCCAGACTAAGTATTCGCGCACGCCGTTGCGGCAGTAGGCTCGCCGTTTGTCCCGCAGGTCAATGGAGGCGGAACTGGCCGCCACTTCCACCACTAACTCCGGCGGGCCGGTGAGATAGCCGTCGTCGTTGACGCGGGTAAGTCCGCCGTGTTCGGGCAGGCGGCGCAAGAGGGCGTCGGGCTGCACCGTGTTCTCGGCGTCGAGGATGACGGTGGTGTTGGCGCAAACTTCGGTTTCCGGGTGGCGGCTGGCGTAGGTGACCAGCCAGGCTTGAATGAGCGCGTCCGGCTTGCCGTGATGAATACTGACGGGTGAACCCATATAAACGACTCCTTCGATCAACTCAGCCTTTTTCACCTGCGGCATCCGCTCGTAGCGACGCAGGAACTCGTGGGAGTGCATGAACTCCCCGCTTTCCAACGGCAACGGACGGCCGGGGAAACTCCCGGACGCACTGGGTTTGCTTGCAACGGCTAACATAGGCGGGGAAAATTTAGCCGAGTTGTGGCCGGTGGGCAAGGCCAAATTTTCGGTCGCCCCGGAACCGGGCGTGTCTCAGTTTCTTGCAAGTCAACGCCCGCCTCCTCGAAACCCGAAGGGTTTCAACGTGAATAGCCGTGGGCGGCAGCCCACGGTGACGGGCGCAATGACGTCACCGGCCCTGAAGGGGCCGAACTCATTGCCCCAAAACCGCCGCCAGTTCGACCCTTTCAGGGTCGGATTCTGACCTAAACGCACGAACCGTGGGTTGCACCCACGGCTATTCACGTTCCAGCCCTTCGGGCTGCCTGGAAGGCTGGTCAGCCGGCGAGCAATAAACTGAGATGCGCCCTCTTGACCCGGACCATTCACAAACCTCAGACGGAGCGCCGACTTGGAGTCGGCTTGGCGGCCGCCCCACATCCCAAGCCGGTTACAAACTGGCGCTCCACTCGGCCGGCCTTTCGCGCTCGACCTCCGCCTTCACGATCCCCGTCTGCCCGACTCTCCCACCAGCAAGCTCAACCAGGCCGTGGCGCAGATTGAGAGTATCTGGCGCGATACTTCAGCGGCGCGGTCGGCGCAACTCGTGTTCTGCGATCTCTCGGTGCCGACCGGCGGGCGCGGCTTTTCGGTCTATGAGGACATGCGG
>CAINDV010000748.1 GCA_903847485.1 uncultured Verrucomicrobiota bacterium | reverse complement strand
GGAACGGCCCGCAACTGGGAAACAAACGTTCAAAGTCTGGCCACTGCCCAGCCACTAAAACCGGAATCACCTCATGAGGACACTGAAAACCAAATCCGCCGCCGGCCCCAGCCGGTTGGCGATCGACCTGAAGCCCAGTTCGAGAATGCAAAGGCTGCACACCTTCTTCCCCAGGCGGTCCCCGCTGCGGAGCCTGCCACTGATCCTGGGCCTGCTTTCCTTGGTAATGGGAGTGAGCGCCGCCCCGCTGCGGGTCCTCATCCTCACCGGGCGCAACAATCACGACTGGGCGGCCACTACGCCGGTCCTCAAATCCATCCTCACCGCCAGCGGGGCGTTCACGGTGGAGGTCACCGAGCACCCGGAGCAATGCGACGCGGCGACGTTCGCCCGCTACGATGCGCTGCTGAGCAACTGGAACAACTTCGGGCAACCCGCCGACACCAACTGGCCCGAGCCGACCCGGCGCGCGTTCCTGGAGTTTGTCCGCCAGGGCAAGGGCCTCGTCGTCGTTCATGCCGGCAGCTCCTCCTATTACGACTGGCCCGAGTATCAGCAACTCGTCGGCGGCTCATGGAAACTGGGCCAGACCGGCCACGGGCCTGGGCATCGCTTTGCAGTGCGGCCCGTCACCGCTGATCATCCTGTGACGCGCGGCCTCGGCGAGTTCACCACGACCGACGAGCTGTGGCACCGCACGGGTGTGCAACCCGGCATCACGATCTTGGCCACGGCGTTTTCAGCCAAGGACCAAGGCGGCTCCGGCAATGACGAGCCGGTTGTCTTCACGACCCGCTTTGGCGAAGGCCGCTGTTTCAACTTGGTCCTGGGCCACGACGCGCAGGCGATGCAGGCGCCCGGCTTCCAGACCTTGTTATTACGCGGCACGGAATGGGCCGCCAGCGGGCAAGTCACGCTGGCGGCGGTGGGGAGCCTCACACCGGCGCAGATCGCTGCGGCCTTGCAAGAGGCGGCGGCGTATCGTTTCGGCGAGAGTCGCGCGCCGCTGCTGACCGTGGCGGAACAAGTCGCCAGGGCCTCGGCCGACGCGGCAGCGCGGCCCCAAATGGCCGCCCAACTGGCCGCGCTCCTCAGCTCGGACGCGACGGTGGAGGCGAAGCAGTTCATCTGCGGGCAACTCTCGATCATTGGCTCGGCGGCGGAAGTGCCGGCGCTGGTCCGGCACCTGCCCGACACGAACTTCACCTACGACGTTCGCCTGGCCCTGGAGCGCATTCCCGGCGACGCATCCTTGGAGGCGCTGCGAGCGGCGCTGAGTAACACGACCGGCCCGTTGCGCCTCGGCGTCATCAACTCGGTCGCCGTGCGGCGCTGCGCGCCGGCGATTCCGGCGCTGGCGAAACTGACTTCCGACTCCGACGCCGGGACGGCCCTGGCCGCCATTGACGCGCTGGGCAAGATCGGTGGCGCGCCCGCAGTCCAGGCGCTCCAGGCGGCTCGGCCCCATCTTCCGGCCCCGCTCAAGGTGGCCGTCGCCGACGCCTTGTTGCGTTGCGCCGACGTTTTGCTGGAAGCGGGAAACCGGGCGGAAGCCCTGCCGATCTTGGAGGAACTCATTGTGCCGGGCGAGATGGCCGCCGTGCGGTTGGCGGCAATCCCGCTTTACGTTTCCGCCGGCGGGGCGAAGTCGGCGGAACTCCTGACTGCCGGGCTGGCTGGTGCCGATCCGCTTCAGCAAGCCGCCGCCATCCGCGCCTTGCGCAGCGTCACCAACTCCGCGCTGGTGGCGGCGGCGGCCGGCCGCTTGGCCAGCCTCACACCCGAATTGCAGGTTCCCGTGATCGCCGTGCTGGGCGAACGTGGCGACGCTGCCGCGCTGCCGGCCCTGACCCAAGCGGTCGCCAGCAAGGACCCGGCGGTGCAGCGCGCCGCGATTGTCGCGCTCGGTTCGGTGGGCAACGCCGGGACCGTGCCGGTGCTGGCCAGGCTTTTTGAGGCGGCGGACCCCGAGATTGCGAGACTTCTCGTCGAATCCCTGGCCCGGCTGAAAGGCACCGACTTGGACGCGACGCTGATATCTGAGCTGAAGCGCTCGGGCCCGGCAGCCCAACGCGGGTTGGTTCGCGCCCTGACGCTGCGCGGCACGCCCGCAGCCATTTCCGGTTTGGTGGCCGCCGCCGCCAGCACCGACGCCCGCGTCCGGCGCGAAGCCCTGTCGGG
>CAINDV010000747.1 GCA_903847485.1 uncultured Verrucomicrobiota bacterium | reverse complement strand
CAAAAGCATGGAGGCAAGGTCTGGCTGCGCCTGGAAAAAGTCAGTCAAATCTCATCGTGCCCCTGCCCGCGATCTCCACACGCTCTCAGATGAAGCAACCCTTAGTATGACGTGATCTCGATTGGCTATCCCGGCCGTGTGCTCAGCAATCGGCCGGTCGTCGAACCGCACAACCACGCCAAGGGTTGGGTGCGCTTTGACTTTGAGGCCGCTTTCAAATGTCCGGTCAAGATCATCAACGATGCGGCCATGCAGGCGTGGGTAGCTACCGGGACGGGACGATGCTCTTCCTGGGGCTCGGCACCGGGCTGGGCTCGGCCCTGATGGTCCGGGGCCACATTGTGCCCATGGAATTGGGTCAACTCTCTTACCGGCGGGGCAAGATCGAGGATTACGTGGGCGTTCGCGGTCTCCAGCGGTTGGGCAAGAAGAAGTGGCGGAAGATACTCAATCTGCTCGTGGCACGGTTCGTCTCCGCGCTGGAACTGGACGACGACGTCCTCGGGGGAGGCAATGCCAAGCAACTTGATACACTGCCCAAAGGCTGCCGGGTTGGTGACAACGCCAATGCCTTCCTTGGCGGGTTCCGGCTTTGGGCCAGGCCCGGGCGCAGAACAACCGATTCGGAGTAATCATACCATGACAGCAAAAGCACACTTACCAACAGCAAATGCCGAGGCCTGGAGAGATTCAAGTGCCCGCCTTCGTTACTCCTCTAAACCAGGAACCATCAAATCGAAACTAGTGCCAGCCATCCTCTCGGGGCCGCACTTGCGGGGCGCGGCGCGAACTTCAGCCTCTTCTCCCGCTCGGCCACGTGCGTCGAGTTGCTGTTATTCGATCGCGCAGACGACGCCAAGCCCAGCCGCGTCGTGGAATTGGATCCCGCCGTTCACCGCACCTATCACTACTGGCACGCGTTTGTGCCGGGGGTGAAAGCGGGACAACTCTACGGCTATCGCTTGCATGGACCGTCCAACCCGGGGCGCGGCGTGCGGTTCGATCCCGCCAAGGTGGGCTGCTGGATCCTTACGGTCGCGGTGTCGTGGTGCCGCCGAGTTACAGTCGCGCCGCTGCCGCCGAAGCCGGCGACAATGCGGCCGCTGCCATGAAGAGCGTGGTGGCTGATTCATCCTCGTATGACTGGGAAAAACCGGTTCATCCCCGAAGTTTCCTCCTGGAGGCGAAAGCTGCTATCTATAGGCCACCTATGAGCCAAAGCTTACTTTATCACGCCTTCGGGGTGCGGGCAGGCTACGAATATGTCCGTACCGACTACCAGGCAGGCGCGGTTCAGTTCCATCTGGCCGTGCAGGCGGAGCTGTTCGTCTGCCCGGTCTGCCAGAGTGCCCACGTCATCCGCAAAGGCGCGCGGGAGCGCTCCCTCCAGACGGTGCCCATCGGCTTGAACCCGGATTCCGAAGTTGAATTGCCACAAAGAACGCAAGGAGCACAAAGAGAAGGCTGTAGGGCTGGGCCGCCGGGAAAAAACCTGGCATGGTTCGGAACCCACCAAACTCGTTGTCCCGCTGT
>CAINDV010000746.1 GCA_903847485.1 uncultured Verrucomicrobiota bacterium | reverse complement strand
CTCGATCTCTTCGAGCCGCTGCGCGTCCGCCGGGTCCACCGGAGCGGCTTGGGCGGCGGCGGCGCGGACGCGGGCAGGGAGGTGTTCGAGCAGTAGGAGTTCGCCGCCGGAGAGCAGCGCGGCGCGCTCCATCGCGTTGCGGAGTTCGCGCACATTGCCAGGCCAGGCGTAGCGCGTCAGGCAATCCGCCACCGCCGTCGCCAGCCGCGCCTTGCCTTTCGTGAACTCCGCTAAGAAGCGGTTCGCCAGCGGCAGAATGTCCTCCCGGCGCTCGCGCAGCGGCGGGATGTTCAACTCCACCACACTCAACCGGTAAAACAAATCCTCCCGGAAGCGCCCCGCCTTCACCGCTTCCTCCAGATTCTTGTTCGTCGCCGCCAGCAACCGGGCGTGTGTCTGCGTCTCGCGGCTCGCGCCGAGCCGATGGAAACAGCCGTTCTGCGTGACGCGCAAGAGCTTCGATTGCAGCGGCGGCGACATCTCCGAAATCTCGTCCAGGAAAAGCGTGCCGTTGGTGGCCTGCTCAAACCGCCCGATCCGCTGCGCCACCGCGCCGGTGAAGGCGCCTTTCTCGTGGCCGAAGAGTTCACTTTCCAGCAGCGTCTCGGGAATCGCCGCGCAATTCACCTTTACCAGCGGGCCGGCGGCACGCGGGCTCCAGGCATGGATCAAGTCGGCCAGCACTTCCTTGCCCACGCCGCTTTCGCCGCTGAGCAGCACGCGCGTCTCGGACGCCGCCACTAGCGATGCGTCGCGCAACACGGCCTGCATGAGCGGGCTTTGCGCGATGACGTTCGCGGGCAACGGCCGGTCCAGCGCGGCGACGCGCGGCGCGGACGGCGCCAGCCCGGTGGCCTGCCGGACGCAGTCCAGCAACTCGTCGAGGTCAATCGGCTTGGAAAGGTAGTTCACCGCGCCGTCGCGCATGGCCACCACAGCGTCGCGGATATCGGAGTAAGCGGTGACGAGCAGCACGGGCAGGACGGCGTGTTCCTGGCGGGCGCGGCGCAGCGTTTCCAAGCCGGAGAGGCCGGGCATCCGCACGTCGGAGATCATCATGCTGAAACTGCCGGAGCGGAGGACGGTCAAAGCCTCTTCGCCGGACGACGCCAGCACCGTGGTGAAGCCCTGGCTGCGGAGGAACGAATCGAGCAAACTGCGCTGCCCCGCGTCGTCGTCCACGATCAGCAGGCGCGGAGCTGGGGCGGAACGATGACTGGTGTCGGCGGACATGGGGGCAAGGATGAAGGATGAAGGATGAAGGATGAAAGGCGAAAAACCGCCGGGCAGAGGCTTTCAGTGTATTCCCAGGTTGACGGTGAGGCGCCGAGGTGGCACCGACAAGACGGTGCCGACCTCCCGCCGGTTGCAAACCGGCGCTACAGCAGCTTGAAAAGCTGCGCTACGCCCGCCGCCGCAGATGAGTTCCGCCTTGCCTGGCTGCGGCGGGTTAGACTCCCTGGCTGGGCAACGTCACTCCCGTGCTAAAGTCGTTGCCCGTTGCACCCGCGATCCACATGGAAATAGACGGACTTGGATCATGCGGTCCCTCCGCCTGTTCATGATATTGAACTGAAACTCCTTCCGGGCTTTGCTTGTCCAAGGCCGATCCGTGGCTAAGCAAGAGCGTGCCGCATGTTGCCCCAATGATGACTTTGCTCCAAAAGTTCCCAAACAAACCGTGTTCTTTCATACTATTTACCTTTCCGAGTGGTGCCCAAATTCAAGCTTGGGTCAACTAACTTCAGTGCCGCCCAGAAGGCGAATCCGTCTCTCAGTAGCGCGCAGCGGACGCCGCGTCAAGGAAACCTTCATAGAAAACGGCGCTACCGAAGCCATCCCGGAGCCAACGCTTGACACCGAAACAGGCCTCCAGCAGCCTCAGCGCATGAACACATATCACGAGCAAGGCGGCGTTTATCGGCAAAGAACAAAACGTCAAATTCAACTTGGAAGGGCAGGGGCTTCAAACACTGGCATTCGCCAAAGGTTTGCCGCTTGTCTTGCCGCCGGTTTCCTTCTGGCGGTAGCTTTACCATCTCATGCTCAATGCCAAGGCTGCGGCACGCTGGTCAATGCGTTCGTTGCGGGCGAGACGTGGACGGCGGCCAACTCGCCCTACTGCGTCGTGAGTGACGTTTTCGTTGTGGGCCTGACCATCGAATCGAACGTCGTGGTTAAGTTCTGTAGCAATTATGTGTTCGAGGTGGCCGGGCAACTCCAAGTCAAGGGCACCTCCAATGCCCCGGTCCTCTTCACGCCACAAGACCCCGCGATTGGCTGGAAGGGCATCCTGTTCAGCGATGCCTTGCCAGGTTCTTTCTTCAACCATGCGATTATCGAAGGCTCGAAGCAGGGCGGCGTGCGCATCAACAACACGCCGCCGGCCTTCACGAATTGCGTCATCCGTAACAACACTACGCCCGGGTACGGCGGCGGCATTTATGGTGCATTATCTGGCAGCCCGTTGGTGATGCAGGGTTGCCCCATAACTAACAATGTGGCCACGGGTGGCCAAGGCGGTGGGCTGTGGGTAAGCGGATCATGTGCGCTTACCCGGTGCATGGTTGCAGACAATAGGACAACAGCGAACTTTTATGAGTACGGAGCTGGCATTTTCGCCTCGGGAAGCTGCTCACTGCGGAACTGCGTAATAAGCAAGAATGCCACGAGTGCCACAGGTGTTAACATTCGCGGCAGCGGAGTGTGCCTAGGTGCTGGTTCGCTACAAATGGCAAACTGCCTTGTGTTAACTAACGGCAATCCGAGCATTGCCGGCGAAGGTGGAGGAGTGGCAGTAGGGGCACCGTATATCACAGGTCCGAGTGCCTTTATTGTGAATTGCATCTTTTCTGGCAATGCGCACTCAACCCTGTACGAGGATGACGGGGCGCTTGCTCTCGTAAACTGCACCTTGGCTGCGAATCGAGGCGTCGCATTTAGCTCCATGCGTGGTTCCATCTCCGTGAGCAATAGCATCGTTTACTACAACAACGGCGGGGGCGACCAAACACCTCAGTACTGTGTAGCAACATTCGCTTACAGCGATGTCCAGGGCGGTGTCCGTTCTGGGCCAGGAAACATCAGCTACAATCCGTCATTCTGCCCCCAGAGTCAGGCCCTGATTCTTGGCTCCCCTTGTATTGACGCCGGCAATCCAGACCAGGCCTACAACGACGTCTGCCTCGACAACAGCTTTTGCACGACTTCTGCCCACGGAACGGTCCGCAACGACATGGGCGCGTATGGCGGACCCGGAGCGTGCAATTGGCTTGCCGGTGATGCTCCGGGCATCTTCACACAGCCGCAAAGCCAGTCGAGTTGCCTGGGCCAGACCGCCACCTTCACGGTCACCGCCACCGGCTCGCTTCCGCTAACCTACCACTGGTATTTCAATGGGGCCTTGCTTTCCGGGCAGGCCAGCAACCGCCTGGCGTTGGCGAACCTCCACACCAGCAACAGCGGACCATACGCGGTCGTCGTCGCCAACGCTTTTGGTAGCGTGACCAGCGCGCCAGCCAACCTCTTGGTTCAAGACGCCTGTGTGGACCTGCACATGTACGCCGGCCTGGACATATCTGGGCAAGCTGGCCGCACCTATGTCCTCAGCTACGTCAACGACTTGGACAACACGAACTGGACGGCGCTGGCCACGAACACCCTGGGCGGGTCGAGTTGGTTCTACCTCGACATGGAATCGGCGTTCCAGCCCAAGCGGTTTTACAAGGTAAAACTAGGTCAGTAACCAGTACCCAATAACTAGAGGAAAACGGTTTTGTTTTCATGCTCCGCCTTCCACATGGCCCATTTCCGGGTTCTTAGACCTCGTGCTTCCTGGATGGGATCATGGGTTTCATCGCTTTTTGATCGTGCCGTCTTCGTTCAGGCAATTTGCATGAGTGCATTGTAAGAGTTCCAACCCACCATTGGATGGGATGCCCTGAGGTAAGCTCACTTCACTCGCGAAACCGACTAAACTACAGACCCCGTTTGCAGCTACCAGGAAGCAAGGGCTACCACTAATGCCACTGTGCGGCGTGTCTTCCTTGGGGCGTGCAGGTGGCTGGATTTGCCTAGTTTTTAAGCCTGCCATTCTTGCGAGGAAGCGTGCCCCGTCTTGCCCAACATCTGAGACTTCAAGCGCATAATGAGTTAGCCCAAATTCCAGCCCGGAACGGTGTATGCCTTGGTTCCCCAACACCACGATTCTGCTTCCCTTTACAAGCGGGGGCGGCGGCTTCTGGTGAAGCGGGTAAAACTGAAGGCCCTCGCAGAGGGTCTTCAGTGGTTCCATATCAAAGACAACAATGTCAAGGCTCTTGTCTTCAGCAATGGGGTGTCGCTCATCAAAGAGAAGCACTCGTTTTTGTTGAAGGTTGAGACAAAGATGCAAACCCAGGTCTGCATCCTTTTTCTTTGCCATCAGGAAGCCGTCCAAAACATGGCTGCATGTGATCAGGAGTTTCTTTTTTCCTGTGTCTACCAACCCAAAACCTCCTTGGTCGACAACATTTACGATGGAGCCACTTGCTGTTTCCTGAATTCGGGCAAAAAACAAAGGCCCGCGAAAAGGACTGATCTGCGGCTCGATTACCACACTAAGCAGTTTTTCAATTGGATTCCGCATGGCGATGTCGAATGAAAGCGGCGGTTCCTACTCTCGGAACAACTCGGCAGGTGAAGCGGTTGGGGCGGCAGTTCAGGCCGCCGCCAATTCGCGCACATGGGTCAGGTCGCGGCGGGAAACCGCGCGGACCTGACTTGCGCGCAGCGTGGCCACTCCCACGGTCTGGCCGGTGAGCGTGGCGAATTCCACCTCGTAACCGGCACCGCCCCGGTGGATGTGAATGACCGTGCCCACGTCGCCGGCCTGCAAGCTTTCGCCCGGCAGGTCTTCCAGCAGCACCACGCAGTCGTGTTCTTTAATCATAATCAGCCTCCAAAGGGTATGCGGTGATGAGACGGGGCGCAATCTGCCCGGCGTCGAGTTGCCAGACGGTTGTGATGCAGGGCCGGCGTCCGTCGGGAGCGGAGATGTTGCGCTCGACCACAAAACGCGGGCCGAACGGCGTCTGGTGGCTGCGGGCGACCGGATGCGTCTGGCCGTGTTGCCGCAGTTCGCCGGCCAAGGTCTCCCAGTCCCTCGCGTGGAAGCCGAAGTCGGCAAAGAAGCGGGCCTTGCTCGCGCCGAAGGGGTGTTTCGGATTGAGCAGGTAGTCCACGACCTTGTCCCGCTCGACGATGAGTTGATCGGGGTTGGGAATATTCACGGCGGGCGTCACTGCATTACTTGGCATCAACGTAGGTGGCAGGGCGGTAGCGCGGCTGTGGCTCGGGATTTTTGGTTGCCTGCCAGCCGGCTTCACCCAGCGGCGTGCCTACGCCGCCGGCCAGGGGGATTTCCTTCACGCAGCCGCGGGCGGTGTTGCGCCGGGAACCCAGCTTGCGGATTTCGAGGTCCGGCTTCCCGTCGGTGGTGACCAGCACGACTTGTCCGGCCTTCCACTTTTGCCGGGCGGAAGGCTGCGCGAAAAATTCCGTTGCGGTCATCGTCTTCACAGCGGCCAGCGTAGGTGAAAGCGGTGGGTGGAGCAAGCTGTAGCAGTCCACGCGGAGCTTGTCACACTCAAGCCGCCTCCGCCCCGGCCAGAGTTCCCGTCCGATGCTCGATCTCGTCGCGCAGGCGGCGGATTTCCTCCAGCGGGCCTTCGGCGAGGAGGGCAAACTTGCGCGACAGGCGCGGCAGGAGTTCCCAACGCAACGCGATCCCTCGCCTACCTGTCCGGCAGACACTGGGACGGCCGCCCGGACAAACTGCTTTACGGAGCCAATGGCATCGCCGCGCTTGCATTCTCGGCGGTGACGGTGAATGATGCCGCTCCGTGACAGCCCGTAACGGTGAACCGTCGCGAGCAGTTTGAACGGGAACAATGAACTTATGAAAAACGATCACATGAAATCTGTTGTAGTCGGTTTGAAAGCTATCGCCCTGACCACCGTCTTGGCGGCGTCCGGCGCGGTTGCGGTAGGCGCAGAAGCGTCCGCGCCACCGGCGTTACCGGCGGCACTGATGGGATACGGCACGTCGGAAGGCGTGGTCTGTAACACTGCGCAAACGCTGCGGCTGGCGATTGAAGACCTGATGGCGACGTTCGGCGACCGCTATTCGCGCGGCCCGGAGTTCCTGGAGCGCCTGGCGAAAATGGGGGGAACAAACGCGCCGCCGGCGGAACTGGCGTCGCTGTCCGCCGCGGCACTGCTGGCGAACCCGCTCCTGGATTTTGACAAGCTGCTGCTTATCCGGCGTAATCCGGGGAACCTAGCTCTGCCTCAGAACTGGCAGGGCAACTGCGCCTTGCCGCGCGGCGATATCGGCAATGAGATAGACGTGCTCTCGCCAGTGCGGCCCGATGGCGCGTTGACGACTTTGCACAAGCCAGCCGGGGGACGGTTTGTGGGTGACATGGACCTGCATTTCACTGCCGACCGGCTGTTGTTCTCCATGCCGGACACTCATGAACGGTTCCAAGTCTGGGAGCTTAAGACCGACGGCACCGGGCTGCGTCAGATCACCAAGTCGGAACCGGACGTGGATAACTACGACGCCTGCTATCTGCCCAGCGGCAAGATCATCTATGACTCCACGGCCATCATGCAGGGTGTGCCCTGCGTCGGCGGCGGTAACACGGTGGCCAATCTTTTCCTGACCGACGCGGACGGAGCCACGCGCCGGCGGCTGTGTTTTGATCAGGACCACGACTGGTGTCCAACCGTCCTGTCCGATGGGCGAGTCATGTACTCACGCTGGGAGTATTCGGACGCGCCGCACTATTTTACGCGGCTGCTCTTCAAGATGAATCCCGACGGCACCGGACAGTCCGAGTTATACGGCAGCGGCTCCTATTGGCCGAACGCGATCTTCTATGCGCACCCCATTCCCGGCTCGGCGAGCAAGGTGGCGGCGATTATCAGCGGACACCACGGCGTGCCGCGCATGGGCGAACTGGTCGTCTTCGACACTGCGCGCGGTCAGCACGAGAACGCCGGCGTCCTCCAGCGCATTCCCGGCCGCAGCCGGCCGGTGCCGGCAAAAATCGGCGACGGTATCGTGGATGGTTCCAATCCCAAGTTCTTGCATCCGTTTCCGCTTAGCGAAAAATACTTCCTGGTCAGCGCCAACTTACAGAACCAATGGGGCATTTATTTGGTGGACGCGTTTGACAACATTGTGCCGATTCACACTGTCGCCGACGCGGCATTGCTCGAACCGATACCGCTGCGCAGCGTGCCCTGTCCGCCGGTGATTCCCGACCGGATGGATGTGCGCCGCAAAGACGCCGACGTTTATATCAATGACGTGTACGCCGGCGAAGGAATGCGCGGCGTGCCGCGCGGCACAGTCAAGTCCCTGCGGATATACTCGTTCGGTTTCGCGGCTCCGGGCATGGGCGGGCACAACGAAATCGGCCTCGACGGCCCTTGGGACGCCCGGCGTGTGTTCGGCACTGTGCCGGTGGGCGAGGATGGCTCGGTGGCCTTCGTCGTGCCGGCCAACACGCCGCTGGCCGTCCAGCCGCTGGATGCCGAGGGCAAGGCGGTGCAGTTGATGCGGAGTTGGTTCACGGCCATGCCCGGCGAGCGCGTCTCCTGCGTCGGTTGTCACGAACGCCAGCCGAATTCGCCCCCGGTCAAGCTGGCGAGTGCTTTCACCCAGCCGCTGACGCGCATCCAGCCGTGGTACGGCCCGCCGCGCGGCTTCAGTTTCGCCCACGAGGTGCAACCAGTCTTGGATAAGTATTGCATCAGTTGTCACGACGGCTCGCCAAAATCGCCACCCCGTCCCGATCTGCGCGGCGGCGGCGACGGCTTCAGTACCGCCTACAAGAACCTGAACCGCTTCGTGTTTCGCCCCGGTCCCGAAAGCGACTACCACGTCCTGAATGCGATGGAATACCACGCCGACAACAGTGAGTTGGTCCAGTTACTCCAGCAGGGCCATCACGGTGTTCAGCTTGACGCCCAATCTTGGGACCGACTAATCACTTGGATTGACTTCAATGTGCCGTTCTTCGGTTCCTGGCTGGAGAAGGTTGGCCCGCGCCCGGTACTCAAACGCCGTCAGGAGTTAGACATCGCCGATGCCGGTCTGGAAACCGATTTCGAAACCATACCCGACCTAGAGGTGAAACTGGGCGACGCGCCTCCGTCCGCGCCCGCCGTCGCGGCGGTGCCGCCCGTCACTTGCCCCGGCTGGCCTTTCACCGCCGAGGCGGTGCCGACGCAGACCCTGGACTTGGGTGACGACTTGAAACTGGAAATGGCCCTTATCCCGACCGGCGAGTTAGTCATGGACAATGCCCGCGTGAAGGTCGAGCGCAAGTTTTGGATGGCTAAGTTCGAAGTCAACAACCGGCTCTATGCCCGGTTCGATCCACAGCATGACAGCCGGTATTTCAACCCAATGGGGAAAGACCAAGGCAGCCGGGGTCACCCGATGAACGATCCGCAGGAGCCAGTGGTGCGCGTGAGTTGGCAGCAAGCCATGGAGTTCTGCGCCTGGCTGTCGGCGAAGACCGGCCGCCACTTCACGTTGCCGACCGAAGCCCAATGGGAGTGGGCCTGCCGGGCCGGTCATGCCGAACCGTTCTGGTTTGGCCCTCTGGGCACCGACTACAGTAAGTTTGCCAACCTAGCCGACGCTACTTTGGGCAGGTTCGAGAGTGGTCAGTCACCCCCAGGATGGCGGCCGGCAGACGCCAGCGTCAACGACGGCGCACTGGCCACCACACAGGTTGGCCGGTACCAGCCCAACCCTTGGAGACTCTATAACATGCACGGGAACGCCGCCGAATGGACCACCACTCCCGCCGACGTCCCCGGCAAACGGATTGTCCGCGGTGGCTCCTTCTATGATCGTGCCTACCGAGCTACCGCCAGTTGTCGGCGCGCGCACGTCGAGTGGGCCGGCGCCCACGATGTCGGTTTCCGCGTGCTGTGTGAAGCACAGCTAGGCGACGTGGCTGGCGTGGCTAAGAATCCGTGAACGGGTGCCGGTTAAATCGGTAAGACGGTTAAAGAAAGGTTACTCGATGAAACGTATTCTCTGCGTGGTCGGCTTGCTTCTACTGGGTGGGCTAGTCATGGCGGCTCGGCCGGCCGTCTCGCCGGTGCCCGATCTGACAAAAGACGGTAAGAAAGATAACACCCCCGACTGGAACTTGGGGCCGACCGGGGCCAAGGGCTGGGTGTTTGCCAGAGGCTTCGACACCTCCGAGGCGCGGCAGATTCTGGTCACCGAAGTCGCGCAGGGGTCGCCGGCGGAGGGGGTGTTGTCGGCGGATGACGTGATTATCGGGACCAACGGCAAGGCGTTTGAGAGTGATCCGCGGAGGGCGCTTGGCCAGGCGATCACAGAGGCCGAACAGGACGCGAACAAGGGTCTCCTCAAGCTGGTGTGCTGGCGCAAAGGCGAGCAGAAAGATGTGACGATCCCTCTCAAGGTGATGGGAAGTTACAGCGAAACTTCGCCGTACACATGCCCGAAGGCGAAGCTGATCGTGGAACAGGGCTGTCGTGTGATCATGAAACGCGGGCTTACCGCCGACAAAGGTTCACTGCGACCCGATCAGAACTGGACTCCGGAGATTCGGTCCTCTCTTGAGGCGTTGGCGTTGTTGGCCAGCGGCAATCCGGAATATCTCGAGGCCGTCAAGGAATACGCCCACAAACTCGCCCCGCCGGATATGAAGTGGCGACTAAGGGGGGAACATGAGGGGTTGGATACCTGGTCGTGGGGGTATGGCAATTTGTTCTTAACGGAATACTACCTGGCTACCAAAGACGAGTATGTATTGCCGGCCATCCGGGAACTTGCCCGCAAGATAGCCATAGGACAGAGTGAAGTCGGCACCTGGGGACATGGTTTTCTCATTCCGCGGAATCATGGCAACCTGGGAGGCTATGGGGCTATTAACCAGCCCGGTTTGATTTGCTGGATTTCACTGGTGCTGGCGCAGAAGTGCGGGATTGATGATCCGGATGTGCAGAAAGCGGTGGCGAAATCACGCAAGTTCTTCAGCTTCTATACCGGCAAGGGATCGATTCCCTATGGAGATCACTCGCCCTACCGGATACAACATGACGACAACGGGAAGAGCGGTTCGGCCGCCGTGACGTTTGATCTTCTGGGGGACACGGTATCGGCACAGTTCTTTTCCCGACTGGCCACGGCCGCCTACGGGGAAAAGGAATTGGGGCACACCGGCAACTACTTCGGGTTCCTGTGGGGGGCGCTGGGCGCGAACCGCGCCGGTCCTGAGGCGGCGGCCGCCTATCTGAAGGAATTGCGCTGGTATTACGAGCTGGCCCGGCGCTGGGATGGAAGTTTCTTTACCACCAGCCGGGACAATTATGACTGGGACATGACGGGGATCTTTGTCCTGCACTATGCCCTGCCTTTGCAGAAGCTCTACCTTACGGGCAAAGGTGTCAGCCAGGCAAACTTTCTGACCGGTAAAGAGTTGAGAGACGTTCTTGAATGCGGCCAGGGTTTTGCCGATGGCCCGGTTGACCGCTTCTACGAGACGAAGAATAACGGGCAGTTGTTAAAGGCCTTGGAGAGTTGGTCGCCGCTGGTGCGTCAGCGGGCTGCCAAGGAGCTGGCCAAGCGTCCGGAGGACGTTCTTTCCCAGCTTGTCAGCCTGCTCGGAGGCAAGGACATGAATACCCGTTACGGTGCCTGCCTGGCCTTGCAATATCTTGGAAAGCGGGCAGCGCCAGCCACCGATGAACTCATCCGGCAGCTTTCCGAAAAGGACATGTGGCTGCGCACCCAGGCGGCTTATGCCCTATCTTGCATCGGCCAGCCAGCGGACAAGGCCGTTCCGGAACTGCTGAAATTGGCGGCGGCGGTTGATGATAATGATCCTCGCGGCCGACAGAGCAAGTATCTCTCTTTTGCGCTGTTCACGTCCTTTTATGTGGATATGGGCCAGCAGAATGGCCTGCTGGGGGATTCGGTTAAGGGGGTTGACCGGGAATTGCTCTATCCAGTCATCCGACGGCTGCTGGCGAGTGACGACGGCCAGACGACAACGTGCCTGCTCTCCATTTTCAAGACACTGAGTGCCGGGGAACTCAAGGGCCTGCTGCCCGAGATTCTCAAGGTCGCCACTAACACCCCTCCGAGCGGCGAGATGTTTGCCCATGGAATACGTGAGGAAGCGTTCCGGTTCATGGCCAGGAACCAGATTCCGGAGGGCCTGCCCGCTATCATCCAATACGCCAAAACCGAGAACGGCTGGGGGAACAAGACCAAGGATATCCTCCCGTTCCTCAAGGAATACGGTCCCGCCGCCCGTGAAACCCTGCCGCAACTCAAGGCCTTGCAAGCCGCCTGGAAAGCCGAGGAGACCGCGCAAAATGAGACCAAAGACACGCGCTCGGCGGTGGCAGCAGAAGTCATCAAGGCGATTGAACTAGTGAAAACCGGCCCCTGATATTGATGGCGGCACTAAAGAGCTTGGCAGCACGGCGGCATAGAAACGCTTCCTTAACTCAAGGATCTGGTGACCTTGTGGAAGGGCAAGCGTGCTTTGCAGGACGACTGCAAGCAGAAGAGAATTGCTGCCGCTGAGAGTGCCATCAAGATGATTGAGGTGGCCAAGGATCAGCCCAAGCCACGCATGATTGGGGAAGACTTGCCATAGGCCAGGGCAGAGACAGAGATCAGATAGTTGAAAATGAAGGTCAACCAAGTGAAAGCAATCAGGTGGTTTCAACTTATAGCATTGGTAGTGTTAATGTTCGCGTCGCCACTCCTAGCGCAGCAAAGCGACCCCTATAAGAGCAGACCGGCGGGACACGAGAAAAACAAACAGTTGGCTGTCAGCGCCTATGAAGCCAACCTGAAGAAATACACGAACGACAGCCATGTCCTCGTCCTGCCCGGTCTCGTCGCCGACAAGCAAAAGAAGCGGGTCGAAGTGATGGTCGAAAGCACTAAGCTCGGTCAGAATGCGGCCTGCGAGTTCACGATCATCGGCGAGGACAGCCAGCATGCCTATGAATCGCTCATCATTTCTTTTGCCAAACCGAGCGCGGTTCACCAGGCGCTCAAGTTTATCGGCAAGGAAGCGGGCGAACCGGTGGACCCCGGGGTGCTCAGATTCTGGGCCAAAGGCGAATGCTTCGTGCTGAGTCTCCTCCGGGAGAACGAACAACCGTTCCGGCTCGAACAATTGCTCATGGACCGGCGCACAGGCAAGACACTCCCCGAAGAGGGATTTCGGTTCACCGGATCGCGGATGGTGCCCGCCCTCAAGGATCCCCGGAAAGAGGTTTACGCCGCCGACGAGTATCAGCCAATGGCGGTTGTTTCTCTCTTCAATTCGACTTACTCCGTCCTCGAAGTTCCCTATTCGGCCTCGAAAGAAGAGGTTTACCAGAACACCGTCGTTAACCCGGAACACCCATTGACGGAGGGGGGACTTCTGACCCTGGTCATCGAGCCAGTCAATAAGAACGATGCCAAACTCGTCACCGACCTTGTCTTACAGGTTCAGGCGGGCCAAGCCTCGGCCGCCAAACCTTTGACCGGCTTTGAACGCCTCAGCAGCCTGAGCTTTCAACTCAAAGACTCGGCGACCGTGCTCAACGAGAAGCCGACGATTAGTTCGGTGGTTGAGGCGCTTGGCAAGTTGGACCGGAAGAAGCATGATTATTTTCTCACGATAAGCTTTGGGGACAAAGTCGAGTTGGGCGATGCGCAGGCGCTGGCCAAGATCCTAGCGATCATTGACAACGAGCGAGGCATACGGATTGACCCTCCGCCGGCCGGCCAGCTTTACTACCGGTCCTTCACCCCGGATCGAGACCTCCTGGACCGGGAGGCAAGAATGTATCATCCCTGGGAGTTATCTTTGTCGGAAAAGGACGGCACCGTATCGGGCAAACTCCTGCGCATTAACTCCGTCTGGAAAAACGGCGCCTCGACCTCGGAGTTGGAGATATTCGAGTTGCCGGTTTCCGGCCCGAAGGATCTCCGCAAGGAAATAGATGCCGAGGCTGACCGGACCACGAAGGCTGAGAGAATGGCCACCCCCCCCGTGATCATGGTGTTTGCTCCGGCAACCCTTAAGTGCGGGCAACTAAGCCAGTTGCTTGAATTGGTATTACCCACCCACAAGACAATTCACATTTACGTGGACGAACCCGTGCCGCCGCTTCCTGGGAAGAAACCATAACCTCGCGGCGCATTCCCGTGTCCTTGGTGTTCAGACGCCGCGCCGTGCCACGCGCGGTCTCCACCGTGGCAGCGGTGCTCTTCGCCCGCGCCAGGTCAAAGCCGGAATCTAAGTTGAACCAGACCTGGTCCGCCGCGTAGCAGGACAAGACCGTGCTGATGAACAACAAGGTGAGGCGAATGTACGGAGTACTTCTCATAGCTTGAAGGCACCTATGCTGGACGACGCCTCGGCGGAATTCGAGTGGGAAGTCAGTCGCCGGGGTTAAAACAGTGCATCCCCAAGTTATCGGTGACACCCGAGGCTCTTTCAAAACCCCGTAGTGGCGCCGGTGCCCCGCCGGCGAAAGTCTTGCGGGCGCCCACGCCCGCAGAGCCGCACTGCAACCGGGGCGGTTGCAGGACCAAGGCCGCCGGGGCGGCTGCCCCACTCCGCCATAGCTCGGCAGGAAGCCCACGCTCGACAGGAACGGGAGTTTTTATAGGAACGACTCGGATGCCCGGCTAAGCCCCATAGGAGCAGCCTGAAAGCGGATTTTGGCCCCTACAGACCTCCCCGGCGGTGGCCGAGCGAACACGCATCCATGCCGCTCCTACGGAGCTTGGCGGATCGTGCGGCGTAGGTGGCTATAAACATAGCGCTCTTAACCCGAACTCCGAAATAGGCGGACGGCGTACAGTAGAGGGACCGGCTTCCAGCCGGTCAGG
>CAINDV010000745.1 GCA_903847485.1 uncultured Verrucomicrobiota bacterium | reverse complement strand
GGTGGCAACCTTAGTGGCGCGCCAGAACATCACCAAGTGGGTTCCGCCACCGATGAACCAGAACCCATTTTCACAGCCGTCCGGGAAACCACCACCACCTTGCCTGCCGCCTTGAGCTAAGTCAGACAGGCTGCTAGCGCAACAAGATCAAACTTAGATCCTGCGACGACGCGCCCTTCCCTGTCTTTTCTGGGAGGGCGATCATTGAAACTGACAAACCGGTCGTAGCGTTTCACATCCGGACTCTTCGGATCCGCGGCATGATCTGCCGCCAGCCCGTCCCATGCTTCCTTGCTGATAACCTCAACTTCGGCACGAGCCTGGGTGTCGTATCGAAATACTGAGATGGCTGCGGTCTCCGGGTTCGTGTCCACACCTGCCAATCGCTCATCGGCCAGTTTGTTGATAAAGGACGATTTGCCGACTTTGAAACGCCCGACCACTGCCACGCGGTACCGTTCTGGAATCTTCGCCTGTTCCAAGGCATCGGAGAGGAGGTCGATTTGCTCGTTCAGGAACGGATGGTAGGCAGCAAGTTCCTTTTCCCTTGCGTCAGTGAGGTGCTGCCTCAGCAGCAGGATTCGGTCGCGGGCTTCGTGTAGTTCGTGGACAAGTAGCATGCTCATAAAGGTTCTTGGTTTTGTTTACTGTTGGGCTTTCACGCCACCGTACGAGGGTGGCTCACTTTCGGGATATTCCATTCGTAACTTGCGGGCCATGCTGGAAGAAAACGCCGGCGCAGTCAATCCTTGGCCCGCTGTAGTTTACTTCTTAACCAGCTTCTCCAATCTGGCATCCGCGGCGGTCCAGTCTTTGGCGGACTTGGGCTTGAAGGTGGTGACTTCGAAGGAGTTGCGGACGACTTCGCGGGCGGCGGCCAGCGAGGGCACAGCCCAGCCAAGCGCGGGAAGCGCGCCAGCAAGTCTTAACACGCTGGACGGTCGAGCCATGAGCCATACAGGCAGTTGCTTGCGCGCAGGATCGGTCTTGGTTGCTCGCCAAGACCGATCACTATATGCGAGAGGTTCACGCCAGGGCAAGCCTTGTGTTGGAAATTGTGCGGATAGTTCCGGACGGCCAGCGCGGTTGGGTAGTTCTCGGGGTGCGGGCGGCGGCCTGGCGCTCTGCGCGGCTGGCCTTCGCCGGCTTCGGCCAGCGCAGTGGCGACGGCGCTTGGGCTTCTGGGGCGGCGGAACGCCAAAGCGAGGTCGCGCTTCGCTGGCCGCCGCAGTCCAAGACAGCAATTCACTATGGGCCAGATCGGGACGCCGGGTAAGGGCACCCGGCCTACGAGAGGGCGGGTTTGTGGGAGATGTAGGCCGGGTGCCCTCACCCGGCGTGGGGGGGTGACAGGGCCATAATGAGAATTGCCGGGTCCAAGAGGTCACCGACACTTGCGGGGGGCGCGCACTGAGCGGAGGCAGGCTCCTTGACACTCCCGCTTCTGTTCCTATAGTCGCACTCAACCGATGGCACTGGATTCAACACGGACAAGCAAAGACCTGCCGGCTGACGCCGCCCACGCAAGCGATCTGAAGCGGTTTGTCTCCGCCGGACGCGGCTTCTGGAGCAATGTGTCCGCCGCGGATTGGAACGACTGGCACTGGCAACTCAAGCACCGCGTCACGGCGCTGGACCAGCTTCAGCGGCTTATGCCCACGCTGACACCCGAGGAATACGCCGGCACCCAGCTTGCCAACACCAAGCTCGCCCTCGCCATCACGCCGTATTTCTTCAACCTCATTGACGCTGCGGACGAACACTGTCCCATCCGCCGCCAGGTCATCCCGCGGATTGAGGAAACCGGCACGGCGGCTTGGGAAATGGCCGATCCCTGCGGCGAAGATTCCCATTCGCCGGTGCCGGGACTGGTCCATCGCTACCCCGACCGCGTCCTGTTTCTCGTCACTGACCGTTGCGCCGCCTACTGCCGCTACTGTACCCGCTCACGCCTGGTGAGTAACGCGACGGGCTATGATTTTCACCCTCATTTTGAGGAGCAAATTGATTACATCCGCCGGACGCCCTCTGTGCGCGATGTGCTCCTGAGTGGCGGCGACCCGCTCCTGCTCAGCGATGAGAAGTTGGATCACCTTCTTAGTCGCCTGCGCGCCATTCCGCATGTCGAGTTCCTCCGGCTCGGCACGCGCATTCCGATCTTCCTGCCGCAGCGCATCACCCCGGCGCTCTGCGCGATGCTGCGCCAATACCATCCGCTCTTTGTCAGCATTCACTCGAACCACCCCCGCGAGCTGACTACGGAAGTGCGTGAAGCCCTGGGCCGCCTAGCCGACGCCGGCATTCCGCTCGGCAACCAATCCGTGCTGTTACGCCACGTCAACGACGATCTCGTCGTGATGCGCGCTCACGTCCAGAAGCTCCTGATGTGTCGCGTGCGGCCTTACTACCTTTATCAGTGCGACCTTATCGCCGGCTCGGCCCACCTGCGCGCCAGCGTCCGCAAAGGCCTGGAAATCATGGCTGGTCTGCGCGGCCACACCTCCGGCTACGCGGTGCCTACCTACGTGATTGACGCCCCCGGCGGCGGCGGCAAGGTGCCCGTCAGCCCGGAATACGTCCTCAGCCGCAACCACGACCGGGTGCTCATCCGCAACTACGAAGGCCGCATCTTTGAGTATCCGGAGGCGGCCGATGGACGCCCGTTATTCGCCGCTCCGCGGGCGATTGAGGAAAGCGCCTTCCTATGACGTAGGAAGCGGCGGCAATCCGAAAGGTAGGCTGCCTCCCGTTGCGGCTAACAGAAGCATCTTTCCCATTATTCTGCCTCCAATAGGTGGGCGTTCCTGGCCACAAAGAAACTTTGACCAAGACCGTTTCCCTGTGATGTCAGAGACAGGCGCGACGCCGGTCCTACCCTGGGCCGCCCGGTGAGGGCACCGGGCCTACAGTAGCACGCCGTTGCTGTAGGCCGGGTTCCCTGACCCGGCGGGCTGCAAATGACGAAGGACGAAGGAATGACGAATGACGAAGCTCGAATGACGAAGCCTGCCTGTCCGCTTGGGTGTTATCCAGGCTGGGGAAGCAGACGGCTGTAGCCGCAGACTTAGTCCGCGCTGATCTTGGCGCGGCTGAGGAAGTTAGCGCCGACTAACGTCGGCGGCTACCCGCTTCAAGTGCCGCGCCTTACAGCGAGCGGAGGCGGTAGAAACGGCCGGGATAAGTTGTCCACTGGGGATCGCTGGAATAGGACGCGCCGTTAGTCAGGGGAATGCCTGTCAAAGGAATGGGGAGAAACAATGAGGCTCTTTCAACACCCCGGCGGCGGAAGGTAGGGCGACGCTCCTGCGGAGCCTCAACCAATGCGGAGCGCCGACATTTTTGTCGGCGTGATCTTAAATTGCACGGACTGGCCGACAAAAATGTCGGCGCTCCGCATTGGTTGCGGCTCCGCAGGAGCAGCGCCCTACCTTCCGCCGCCGGGGTTTGAAAGAGCCTCCAATGTCTTGGTTTATTCCCCTGACAATGATTCCCCTGACACTGTCCGGCTCGGGTGCTGGCCGCAACCGTGGCGCGAATGCCCGGCCAGCGAGCCGATCAAACAGGGCCCGAAGCACCAGCACCAAGTCCTGACGCATTACCTTCGACTGTGAACAGGCTCCCGGCGGTGTAGCGGCGGTCTGGTGACCGCCGCCAATTTCCCGCTCCGAAGAAGATGGCGGCTTTCGCCAGAAAGCCGCTACGCCAGAGGAATGCCGGCAGCAGGCCCGGAGGGCCGGAATGTTTATAGCCGCCAGCGTTGCAAGGAAGGTTTAGCTCCGTAGGAGCGCGATGGCGGGCGGACGTTTTGTTCCGGGGCGCGGCGCGGCGGCATCGCGCCCCGCTGGGGCTACGGGCCTTTTGGTCACGGTTGGGCTATAAACATGGCAGCCCGCTGGGCCTCGCGGATTGGTTGCGCGGCTGCCAGGAGGCGTAGCGGCGGTCTGGTGACCGCCGCCAATTTGCCGCTCCGAAGAAGCTGGCGGCTTTCTGCCGAAAGCCGCTACGGCGGGCGGCGTGCCGGCAGCAGGCCCGGAGGGCCGGGATGTGCCTAGCCGAAGCATAGCCATAGGCGATTTGGCGGCAGAGTTCCAAGGCTTCCAGGTGTTCGTCCGGAGTTCGCGAGCGCCAGCAGGCCTGATCTGCGCGCTCCGCTTCCGCGAACGACGTGACGGCTAAGGCGCGGCGTTCCACGTTGGCTTGCTCAAAGAGGCTGTCCGGCATGGCGGAATCCAAACGGCCGGTCCTTTCGGCAATTCTGTCAAGAGTGATGGCCGCCCCTTTACTTTCCGCAGCCCCTACAGCGAACCTCGTCATTCTCTAACAGGGCGTTGGTTCTTGTACTCCTCGAGATATTTCTTCTTTCTCCTCTTCTCCTCCCCATACAGATCCTGGCTCGGAGTGGAGACATCACGAGTCTCAATCTCCGAGGCTTTGCTGAAGTCACCAGTTTCGGCATATGCGGCTGCCAAGGACCTAAACGCTCTGCTAGCCAGCGCAGGCGTAGCGTCATTCGTCTTAACCAATTCGCAGGCCTTGAGTGCATCTTCAAGTGCTTGCTTGCCGTTGCGTAAGTGAGGATACCGGCAAGTTGCTAGGAACCAAGCGCGCCGGGCGAGATCGTCTGCGTGGTCTTCGCTGGTGTGGTTTTCAGCAACGGCTTGATTCAGTTCAGACAACTCTTTTGCACCAGCGGTTACCACCCGCAATTCCGCAGCACCCTGCAAGGCCAACCGCGGTACACCCTCCACGCTGAAAGCAACATAGCGCGTTGCTGCTTCGTCATTCGAACCCTCATATCCCGTGCATAAGAATCTCGGATTGAGTCTCCCGGCAATCCACTTCCCTTGGTTGTCGCGAAGATCATATCGCGCAACGGAAGGGAAATAGCTGGGCGAGATGAAAGCGAATTCAAGATACAAGTTCTGAGCCCCAGCCATGGCACCACCAGCTTCACGAATTTCAGAATGCTCGCAGAGGGCGGATTCCTTTACCGTCACGGACTGCCCATCCACCACTAGCTGCATTCTGGCGGGGCTTCCAGACCAGCTACCTTTCGTGGAGTTGGTGGCCGTGGCGTCGGCTTTGCTGCAACTTGGCAACAGGAAGGCCAAGGAGGCTAGAATCAACTTGAACGTGAGATGTGTGATATTGGTTTGCATACGGGGAAAAAAACAAGGCTGGGTCATTCCTAACGGTTGACACTGGTTTCAGGCGGCTTGTGCCCCGCCAATGCCGCCAGGACTTCGGCGGAGTCGCCGGCCAGCAGCGGGGCGACGGGCAGGCGGAGGCCGGGGAAGACGCGGCTGTGGAGCAAGCCATAGGCGTCGGGCAATTGCGGGCGGTATTCGTCTTCTTCGAGGCAGAACCATTCCAGGCGCGCTTCGGCCACCAGCCAGACCAGGTATTCGCGCACGCCGTTGCGGCAGTAAGCCCGCCGCTTGTCCCGCAGGTCAATCGAGGCGGAACTGGACGCCACTTCCACAATCAGCTCCGGCGGGCCGGCGAGGTAGCCGGCGTCGTTCACGCGGGTGAGTCCGCCGTGTTCGGGCAGGCGGCGCAAAAGGGCGTCGGGTTGCACGGTGTTCTCAGCATCGAGGATGACGGTGGCGTTCGGCATGAACTGAACGCCTGGGTGGTGCGCCGCGTAGAGCGCCAGCCAGCCGTGAATGATGCCGTCGGGGATTGCGTGCTTGGTGCTGACGGGGGAACCCATATAGACAACTCCTTCGATCAACTCAGCTTTCTTCACCAGCGGCATCCGTTCGTAGCGGCGCAGGAACTCGTGGGAGTGCAGCCACTCCCCGCTTTCCAGCGGAAGCGGCGCAGCGCGGCGGTTCCCGGCTGGACTGGACTTGATTTCAACAGCCAACATGCGTGGTGAGTATAGCCGCAGTCGTTGGTTCGTGGCAAGCGACGTTCGAGAAATGATCCATCGTTGGATAACCGGCCGCCGCAATCGCGTCAGTTCTCGCCCTTGAAACTCCAGTCATGTGGCAAAGAGGCGGTCCAACTCGACCGTGAAGCCCGGCACCACCGCGCTGGTTAGCGTTCCGCCCGGCCCGTGGACGGCGTGCTCGGCAAACTGCTCGCCCTGCGGCTGGCGGTGGACCTCGATCTGTTTCTCCGGCGCCAGCACCAGCCAACATTCCTTCACGCCGGCGGTGGCGTAGGCGCGGAGTTTGGAGCGGTCGTAGTCGTGGCTGCTGACGCACACCTCGATTACCAGTTCGGCAGTCGTGGGGTGGGCCAGACGGAAGTCTTCACGTCGCCCGCGCACCACGGCCAAGTCTGGTTCCGGCTCCGACTCGGCCAAAGTCAGGGGTTCCTCACCGCGCACATGATAGCCAGCCGGCACGACCTCACGGAGCAAGTCTTCCAGGAATTCCGACAGGAAAGAGTGCAAAGGTGATTTGGACATTTTCTGAAAGACTTGGCCATAGAGCAGCTCGGTTTTCTCCGGGATGAGGCCCAAGTCGCCCAGAGTATGGTAGGCTTGGACGCCCAGCGGCCAGAGTTGCGGGCCACGGACGACTGATTTGGGTGCTTCAATTACCGTCACGGGGCAAAGATAACCATTCGTGGTGACGCCGCGCAACTTCATTTTCGAGCGGAGCCTTTTCATCAGTGCGTCCCCAAGTTGTCGGTGTCAAAGAACGCCCGGTGAGGGCACCGGGCCTACAGCGGTGTGCGCTCGCTGTTGTAGGCCGGGTGCCCTCACCCGGCGTCCCCCGGAGTAACCGACAACTTGAGATGCAGCCCGGCCGGCGAGTGCGCGCGGTTTCCGATTGCCAATGCGGCGGCGCACTCCACACTCCCGCCGCCATGCCGACTAACCAAGCCGTTTTTCTCGATCGCGACGGGGTGCTTATCGAAGAGCGCCGCTACCTGCACCGCGTGGATGAGGTCGCCATTTTCCCTGGCACCGGCCCGGCCCTGCGGCGGTTGCAGGACGCGGGCTTCCGATTATTCGTCATCACCAATCAGTCCGGGGTGGGGCGCGGCTATTTCACCCTGGCGGAGGTGGCGCTGGTCCATGCCCACCTGGAAAACGAGTTGGCAAAATCCGGCGTGCGGTTCGAGGAGATTTATGTCGCGCCCGAAGCGCCGGACCAGCCCAGCCGCGGGCGCAAGCCTTCGCCGCAGTTTCTCTTCGAGGCGCGGGCTGCGTTCGGCCTGGACCTGGCGCAGAGCTATATGGTCGGCGACAAGCTCATTGACCTGGAATGTGGCTGGAACGCCGGCGTGAAGCGCAGCCTGTTAGTGCGGACTGGTTACGGGGCGGAGTTAGAGCAGCAGCGGCCGGAGGCGCTCCAACGCGCCGTGGTCGTGGATCATCTGCCGGCAGCGGCGGAGTGGATTCTTGGGGAACGGTAGGGCCGCAGGACTGCCAGACGGAAGAATGGGAGCCAGAAAAAGACTTCCGGCTGGAAGAGAAACTCGCGCTCTGTCCTAAGCGCGTGTTTGAAAACACTGGCTGTGGTAGGGCGAGGCTCCTGCCGAGCCGTGCGGAATCATCGCGTAGCCGCCGTCGAGGCTCGGCAGGAGCCTCGCCCTACCACAGCAGAGTTTTCAAACACGCTCTAAGCAGAAGCAATCGCTCCCATTCCCGCCCCGCGACCGGGCTGAAATGGAGAGTAAGGAGGAAGCGGGGGAGACTGTTCCTGGGCGTTGCGGCCCGGTTAGCGCATCGTTCCGGTGGATCATCGGAGATTCAAGGCCACTGACTGCCCGCACCCAGCGAAGAAGCAGATGACGGCAGCAATTCTCATTATGGCCCCGTCACTCCCCGCCGGGTGAGGGCACCCGGCCTACATCCCCACAAAACCGCCCTCTTGTAAGCCGGATGCCCTCACCCGGCG
>CAINDV010000744.1 GCA_903847485.1 uncultured Verrucomicrobiota bacterium | reverse complement strand
GGTGGCAACCTTAGTGGCGCGCCAGAACATCACCAAGTGGGTTCCGCCACCGATGAACCAGAACCCATTTTCACAGCCGTCCGGGAAACCACCACCACCTTGCCTGCCGCCTTGAGCTAAGTCAGACAGGCTGCTAGCGCAGACAATCGAGTTCGGAGTCCGGTACGTCGTCCAGTGTCGCCGGACGACCAAGTTTTTGGGGCAACCCAGTCAGCCAGACGCGTGTGTTTATCTGGTAGAGGGAGGGATAAGTGGCGTCGCGCACATTGGCCCTTAGCGTTTGCCGCTGCGAGTCGCGCCGGTAACCGACTTAGGCTCTGCCGGTTTGTCGGTCTCGACAATTGCGGCCTTCTTTCCGAGTTCCATAACTTGTGCGGCGGTGGTCGTCGCAAATAAGTGCATACTGCGGGCGATGACACCGCTCCAACCGGTCTGGTGGTTCGCACCGAGTCCCGCCCCATTGTCGCCGTGGAAGTACTCGTAGAACTGGACATAGTCGCGCCAGTGCGGATCCGCCTGGAGTTTCTGCTCGCCGCCATTCACCGGACGGCGGCCCGAAGAGTCTTGGAGAAACAGGCTGGCTAGGCGGCGCGAGATTTCCTCGGCGATTTGATAGAGGTTCATCTGCCGGCCGGAGCCAGTCGGGCACTCCACGGTAAAGTCGTTCCCGTAGTAAGCGTAGTATTGCAGGAGTGCGCGAATGATCAGGGCGTTGACGGGCATCCAGATCGGGCCGCGCCAGTTCGAGTTACCGCCGAACATACCGGTGTCGGATTCGCCCGGCAGATAAGGCACGCGGAATTCCTCTTCGCCAACGCAGAAGACATAAGGGTGTTCGGCATGGTGGCGCGACAGCGACCGAATGCCATACAGGCTAAGGAATTCGTTTTCGTCGAGCATCTTCGCCAGCACGCGGCGGAGCTTGGTTGCATCCAGAATCGCGCCGAGCCGGCGATCCGCACAACCAGGTTGGGTCGGATCGTGAATGAAGTTACTTAGTTCTGGACGCGCGTCGAGGAACCCCTGAAATCGCTGCATAAGTTCGGGATATTTTCCCTTAAACTCACCCTCGAACACCGTGACCGCGCAGAGGGGCAGCAGGCCCACCATGGAACGTACCTTGAGCCGCTGGGCTTGGCCGTCCGGCAGTTGGAGCACGTCATAGAAGAACCCGTCCTCCTCATCCCACATGCCCGTGTTGCCCCCGGCGTGGATCGTGGCGGAGGCAATCGAGACGAAGTGCTGAAGGAACTTGAGCGCCATGTCGGCATAGGATGCGTCATGGAGCGCCAGCTCAACGCTGATTTCGAGCATGTTCAGGCTGAAGAGTGCCATCCAGGCCGTGCCGTCGGCCTGTTCAAGGTAGCCGCCGGTTGGCAGCGGCGAACTGCGGTCGAACACGCCGATGTTGTCCAGACCGAGGAACCCACCCTCGAAGGCATTCTTACCCGAGCGGTCCTTGCGATTGATCCACCAGGTGTAGTTGAGCAGCAACTTCTGGAAACTGCGTCCCAGCCAGGCAACGTCGCCCTGGCCCGTGCGCGCCTTCTCCAAACGATAGGTGAAGATAGTTGCCCACGGATGCACCGGCGGATTGACGTCGCCAAAGTTCCATTCATAAGCAGGCATCTGGCCGTTCGGGTGCATATAAGTTTCACGAAGCATCAAGTCCAGTTGCTGCTTGCCGAAATCAACGTCCACTAGCGTGAGCGGCAGGACATGAAAGGCGAGATCCCACGCGGCGTACCAAGGGTATTCCCATTTGTCGGGCATCGAGATGATGTCGGAGTTGTACATGTGATGCCATTGCCCATTGCGCGGCGACTGCTTAGACATGGGCAGATACGGATCACAGCCTCGCTCTTCGAGCCAGCGGTTCACGTCAAAGTAATAGTACTGCTTGGACCACAGCATCCCGGCCAGGGCCTGGCGCATTACCTTGGCCGCGTCGGCATCCAGAGAACGGGGGATAACACCGGCGTAGAATTCATCCGCCTCTTGCCGGCGCGTTTGCATGACCGCGTCAAAATGTTTACCAAAGGCGCTTTTGTCTGGCCCGTAGGCTGTCGTCACCTCCGCCGGTGCGACGTTGCTCAAACGCAAGCGGACGACCTCGCACTTTCCGGCGGGCACCGTCACGCAGTAGTGCGCGGCGGCTTTGGTGCCGGTTTGCTGGGGGTTCACAGCCTTAGTCTGGCTGTGGACGATGAAGTTGTGGAAGGCGTCCTTGACGAAGGGCGTGCGATTCTCGCCGCCGAACAGTTTATTCGCGTTAGTTTCATTTTCCGTGAACAACAGCGCCGCCTTACCATCGCAATAGAGATAGCGCTCGCCCAAGTCCGCCTCGCTTGCTTGCATCACCCCCGCTTGGCCAACCAGTGCCTGTAGTGTCGGACGCGGATTGTCGCGGCCCCACGACCAGCGATTGCGGAACCAGAGCGTGGGCAACAGATGAATTACCGCAGCCTCCGGCCCGCGATTGTGGACGCTGATCTGAATCAGGATGTCCTCTGGCGATTCCTTGGCGTATTCCACAAACACGTCGAAGTAACGGTCCTGGTCAAACACGCCGGTGTTGAGCAGTTCATACTCGGGTTCCTGTCGGCTTCGGTTGCGGTTGGTGTGAACCAAATGGTCGTAGGGATATGCCGACTGCGGATATTTGTAGAGATACTTGAGATAGGAATGGGTCGGCGTGCTGTCGAGGTAGAAGTAGTACTCTTTGACGTCCTCGCCGTGGTTGCCCTCGCTGTTGGTCAGCCCGAACAACCGCTCCTTGAGAATGGGGTCTTTGCCGTTCCACAAGGCGAGCGCGAAGCACAGCCGCTGGCGGTCGTCAGAAATGCCCGCCAGCCCGTCCTCGCCCCAGTGGTAAGCCCGCGAACGAGCGTGGTCATGGGTGAAGAAATTCCAGGCGTCTCCGCTGTCGCTGTAATCCTCGCGGACGGTGCCCCATTGCCGCTCGCTCAGGTAAGGCCCCCACTTCTTCCAAGGAGTTTGCTTCGTTCGGGCTTCATCCAGTCGGGTCTGTTCAGTGGTTTTCATTGTTAAATTCTTTCTTTAACCGCCCCAAACAACGCGCCCTCAGCGTCAGCGAAGACGGCCTGCTCGCCGCGCTTGGGCATCTTCTGCGGCTTCGCAAGCACCGTGCCGCCCGCCTGGATCACGGCCTTTTGGGCCTTTTCAACGCTTGCGACCGAGATATAGCCGAGCCACCGAGGCTTGGCGCTTTGGTCCGCCGGGCGTGGCCGTTGGAACATCCCACACAAAGGGCGCTCGTCGTTGCCGGCAATGACATAGCCGCCGACATCCCGGAAGGTCCAGCCGAACAACCGCGCGTAGAACCTCCGCGCCGCCGGGACATCGTCCGTGACTAGGTCCGCCCAGACAAACTTACCGGGCAGACGCGGGCTGCCGGACACGCTAGTCAGTGGCGGCAACTGCGCAGGCGGCGGCGCGGCAGTGACGCTGGACCAGCCACCCAGCAGCAGCGCGGCCACCAACCCGAGCGCAGCCAGCCGGTTAGAGGAGGGGTGCTTGAAACCAAGGAGATGTGGCGATCTCATGATGCGAACGCGGCACCAAGGCCACTCGAAAGCTATTTCTGCGTGGGCGATTTTGACCCTACAACCGGCATCTCCGCCGCGATGTTCAGATCAATAAACAGCGCCATCTGATGTTCCACCTGCAGGAACTGCGCGGCGCGGATGGGCGACACCGCCTTGCTGATTTGCTGGTGATACTTTTTCCATAGGTCTAGCCGTTCCTGCGTGTTCTTTAGCCAGCGCGCCGCCAGATCGGCTGCCTGCTTGTTATCCAGCGTGCCACCAAGGTGCAGGCCGGCAAACTCCCGGATCAGCGCCAGCTTGCGGTCGCCCACCGCCGCCAGTTTCTGCTCATAGCCGCGGTAGATCGGCCAGAATTTCTCCGCCTCGGGGGCGGTGAGTTTCATCACCTGGTTGATGGTGGCAATCTTAGTCGTATTGACATCGGAGCGGAGCAGCTCGAGGTAGCCTCGAAGCTCGTCCTTATCGGCCGGCTGTGCCGGCGCTTGCGCGAGGAGCGAACTAGGGGCGAACCCCGCGAACGTGATCAAGACAAGTTGGCAAATCAGGGTCTTCATTGGGTTATTCATAAGTCAGAGGGGTAAGATGAGTGTTGTCTGGGAGTTACTGGTTGAGCTTGGAATCCTTCCAATACTTGGTGCCGGCCACCGTGGCTTGCAACGACACGCCGCTCTCGGTGAACTGGTATATCTCCATCGGACCGCCCGTGGCCGCGCTCCCGGAGGTTTTGTCGGATTTGCCGGTGCCGGCCCGGGCATCGGTGGCACTGCCCGCTGCCACGGTGCCGTCCTTGAAGTCCACGTTGGCTTTCACGTTCTGCTCTGCCGATACGCCGGTGTCCTTGTATTTGGCGGAGGCGTCTCCCTTGCCGTCGAATTGCCAGCCGGAGTCCATGAACTGCTGCAGCACCTTTGTATCGTTGAAAACAAAGATGACGCGGAGATCCTTCACCCCCAAGCCGACGCCGCCGCCCAGCGAGCCGACGCACATGTAAGTGTCCTTGTTGGACTTGTTGTCGTGGACCACGCCGTAACCCCGACCCGAGGCGAGGAGAAAGAGGTTGATGTCCGTCTGCTTGAAGGTGGCATAGCCTACCGCCTTGGGGATGCGAGCCTTCAATTCCGGCTTAGTCTTGTAGAGTTCGGCCAGCATCTCGTCGCGCTGCTTCTGGACGACCTGGCGTTTTTCCCCCGGGCTGTCGCCTTTGGGGCTGAACAGGCCGGCGCGGGTGACGGAAGGCAGCAGAAGCGAGCCACCGATGAGCGCCAGCCCAAGCTGGCGTGTGAGATTTGTGAGGTATTTCATGATTGTCGTTTTTCCAGTGTTGAATGGATTCAGTAAATCTCCGCCACAAACTTCCGCCCTTTCAACGTAGCTTCGTCGTCGTAGGCGTGCTTCATCGAGCGCTTGGGCAGTTTCACCTTCTCGCGGGGCACTTCCTTGTAAGGAATGAGGCTCAGGATGTGGCGGATGCAATTCAGACGCGCACGCTTCTTGTCGTCCGAACGTAGGATATACCACGGTGCCCACTTAGTGTCGGTAGCCTTGAGCATCAGGTCGCGGGCGCGCGAATACTCGAACCACTTACTGCGCGAAGGTAGGTCCATCGGGCTGAGCTTCCACTGGCGCAACGGATCCTCCATGCGCGCCTCGAAGCGGCGTTTCTGCTCCTTGTCGCTGGACTCCAGCCAGATTTTGATGAGGTGGATGCCACCGTCCACCAGGTACTTCTCCATCTGGGGACAGTTCTCGAGGAAACTGGCGTGCTGTTTCTTCGAGCAAAAGCCCATCACGTACTCGACCCCGAGGCGGTTGTACCAACTCCGGTCAAAGATGACGACCTCGCCCGCCGCTGGGAAGTGCTGCATGTAACGCTGCATGTACATCTGTGACTTCTCTCGGTCAGACGGCGCCGGCAGCGCCACCAGCCGGAAGACCCGCGGGCTGACGCGTTCGGTGATGGACTTGATGGTGCCGCCTTTGCCGGCGGCGTCGCGGCCCTCGAAGACGATGATCACGCGGAGGCCCTGGTGTTTGACCCACTCTTGGAGATGGCACAACTCGCCCTGGAGCTTGCGCAACTCCTTCTCGTAATCCTTGGCCTTCAGCTTTTCACTACCGACCGGTTTTGATTTCTTGCTCATAAGTGTCTGTTACTAGTTGGTTGCGGGAGAGCCTTATTCCCATTCGCGTTTAAGATCAGACTAATCTGAATTCCCAACAGCACCGGGCTTCAGCCCGGGGCTAAGAGCGTGTATGAAAACGCCTGGCGTGGTAGGGCGAGGCTTCTGCCGAGCCTCAACGACAGCGGTAATGAGCCTACCAGACAGCTCGACAGGAGCCTCGTCCCTACCACGCCAGGCGTTTTCATACACGCTCTAAGGATAGGCTCAGCTTGAATGGGCATTGGAATTACGTCACTTCTTAATGCGTAAGTCGAGGAAGATTTCGTCCACGACGCCCTGGATGCGCGCGGCCCGGTCGTCAGCGGACAGGTTCTGAAGCATTGGCCGGGTGGCGTGGCCGCGCCGGAGCAGCTTGAAGGACTTCGAGTCAATGATGTCAATAAGCAGCGTGCCCGCCTCGAAATAGTTCGGATTCTTACTGCTCGTGTAAGCCGACTGGGCCTTTTCGTGCAGGGCGGAGGCGTCACCGCTGTGGCCGAAGTAGTCGTTGATGGAAGTCGTGGAGACGTTGTTTCCGGTGATGATGAGATACGCCACGGTCACATCCCCGCCGGCGGCGACATGACTCACGCCGCGCTGCGCCAGCGCCTTGGTGATGGCTTCCTGAATCACCGCGTGAACGGCCTGTTCGTTATTCGCGTAGTCGGGTGCCGGCTTGGCCCCGGTGTTGATGTAGTTGAAAGTGCCCGCCCGAATCGGGCCGGTGTCAACCTTGGAAGGGGTGGAGGAGCAACCCGCAAACGCCAGAGCGCCAGCGGCCAGCAGGAGGATCATTTTCGATTTCATTTTAGTTTTATGAATTGGTGTTAAGCTTACACAGACAGAGTATCAATCCTTAGTTACTTGTCAATTTGTTTTTGCGAAGCGAAGCCGGGGAACCGGCCCGCCGAGGGACGGGCGCAGGTGTTACTTGCGCCGCAGGTTCGGCCGCGGGAGGCGGGCAGATGGACGCGACAGTCCTTTGCGGGCTGGTGCCGCCTCAGTTTCACCAGATCGGGTTTCCTCGCGGCCCATTTCAGTCTGAACGGTTGTCTTGCCACCCGGCATGGAGGCAATCGTGGCTGGCTTCTCGAAGTCCCGCGGAACAACGAAGGGTTGGTGTTCGGCTCGAGCACTTAGCCTGACGCCCGATACCGGCTTTGTCGGAGTCCCCGGGAGCTTCGGGGGTGTCACGGGCTTTAGGGAAGCGGACGCGGCGGGCGGAGCCGTTTGCTTCCGGCGCGGGGCGACGGGGGCTTGCTTTACCGGCTTCTTCCGGGTCTTGGTCGTGCGTGCGCCGGACTTGGCGATTTTTGCCTCAGCTTTGGCCAGAGCCTTCCTGGCGTCGGCCAATTCCGCGTTGGCCTGTTTGGCCTGTTTCCGGGCGCGACGGGCGATGAGTTTAACCTCTTTGCGCCGGCGCTTGGCTGCCCGCGCTTGTTCTTTGGCTGCCTGCCATTGGTTCTCGGCAGTGGCCACCCGGAGGCGGGCCATCTGAACCGTGTCGGCCAGTTTTTGAGAATCTGTTTTCGAGTTTGATGTTTTCATAGAATTTTGACTTAGGTTTGTTTCAAAAAGTGAGGGCAACCGCGATGACGAATGTTGGTTTGGCTTCGTCCGGATTAAACCAGTAACCGCTCAAACCCACGCTCTTGTAAGTGAATCCCACCATTACTCCGCGCTGAATGTCACGGTCAGAGGTGTAGGTCCGCGTGCGCTGGGTCACCAGGCCGAACCGGAACCAATCCAGCGGCGACAGCGTCAGCTCCGACCAGTTATAGAAGAAGCTGGCGGCAGAATTGCCCGTGTCGCACACGTATTCGCCCTCGCTGTAGAGTTCGAGCTTCCACCAACTCAGCGAGCCTTTGTAGCCCGGCGCAATCCCCGTCGTGGCGCCGAACACGCCCCCCAGCATGGGCGTGAATTCCCACGCCAGTTTTTCGCCGCCGCTGAAGTTGTAGCCGATCCAGGCCGAGCCGGTGTCGAGAGCCTCGTAGTTGTAGCGCGCTTCCAAATGCAGCCAGCCGCGATCCGCGGCGAGAGTGGGTTGCGCGTAAGCGAGGCTATCCGGCGGGAGGTAGGTGTAGGCGGAGACGGAGCCGGACCAAGTCTTAGCCTCAGCTTCTTTCGTGAGCGTGGGCGGCGGGTTCGTCACGGTGGAGTCGGCGGCGCTCGTCGTGCCTTGGGCCACGGCCGGGCCGTCCGCCAGCCCAACACCCATCGCAATGAAGACTAGTAATCGCATTGGCTTCAACCTCCCAACGCCATGGTGATCCCCACCAGCACGCTCCCGAGCACGACCATCGCGAGACCGGTCAGCCACGGGTGGTACCCGGCGGTGCGTCCAAACGCATAGCCGCTCAGAAACAACAGCCCAATAGCGATGGCGTTGGACGCGCGCAAAGCCTGTCCAACCTTGTCCATGAAAAGGAACGGGATCGCCACCGGAAAGGTGATGAGGAACACCCACAAGAACACCGCGAGCGCCCCCAGCCATTCGGTCTTGCGCAGCTGCGGGTGCGTCGGTGGTTCGGGTAGTTGCAGCAGCTTCTGGCGCACGGACTCATATTCCGCCGGACCCAGCGTAGCCGCCACCATTGGCGGCAGCGCGCCGGCAATGACGCGGTGCGCCGCCTCCGGGTTGGGCGCTTTGCGCAACGCTCGCAGCGACCGAATGCCGCGCCCCTGCTCGCTCAGGCAACCCATGAGATAGAAGACGCCGTCAATAATCCCCCAAGCCAGATTGCAGCCCAGCGCACCGATGAGCATGGTGCGCACGTCATCGCGCCCCGCATCCGCGACACTCAGCGAGCCGGTGAAAGTAAGGACCATGATCAGGCCAAAGAGCACTTCCGAGATGCGCTCGTTCGGTTCGAGGACGCGCCTGGAGGATTTGGCAGGATCGTCAGACATGGGCGGCGTGAAGCTGGTTTTCGGCGGCGCTTGGCCGGCCCTATTTCTGAACCAGAGGGTTTTCCGTCTGCCAGCCGCCACCCAGGGCGCGGTAGAGTTGGACCACGGAGAGCAATTCGTTGAGCCGGGCCTGGGCTAGGTTTAGTTCCGCGGTGAACAGTTCCTGTTCGCTGTAGAGCACCTCCAGGTAGCTGGTCACACCCCCGTCGTAGCGGATGTTGGCCAGGCCGGCGGCTTCGCGGTTGGCCTGGGTGCGTTGCTCCTGCCGAACCGCGAATTCGCGCGTGCCCTGGTAGGCGATGAGGCCGTCGGACACCTCGCGAAAGGCGTTCTGCACCGTCTTCTGGTAAGTGGCCAGGGCTTCCTCGTATTGCGCCTGGGTGATTCTTAAGTTGGCCCGCAGGCGACCACCCGTGAACAACGGCACTGTCACCGCCGGACCGAACTGCCAGGTCCGTGACGCCCCGGTAAACAGGTCAGAGAGCGCCACGCTTTGGAAACCGTAAAAGCCAGTCAAAGTGAGTTGCGGATAGAATGCGGCCTTGGCCTGGCCGATGTTTGCGTTGGCGGCGACCAACTCCTGTTCCGCTAACCGGAGGTCCGGGCGGCGCTCCAGCAGGGACGATGGCAGCCCGACAGGCACTTCAGCGCGGACTTGCTGATTGGTGAATCCTTCGCCCCGATGAACCGAACCGGGGTTGCGGCCAAGCAGGATGCAGAGCGCGTTTTCCTGCTGCTCGCGCTGGCGCTGAATGTTCACAATGCTGGACTCGGCACCATAAACGAGAATCTTCGCCTGGACGACGTCCTGCAAGGCCGCCACGCCGCCCTTCTCTCGTGCGGCTGTCAGGACGAGTGAATTGGTGCGGACCTGGTAGGTGCGGCGGGCGATATCGAGTTCATAATCCAGTTCCAGAAGCGCGAGATAGGCCGTGGCCACCTGCGCGACCAGCGTCTGGCGCACCGTTCGCTGCGCATCCTGCGTCGCGAGGTACCGGGCGCGTGCCGCTTCATTGGCGCGGCGGAGCTTGCCCCACAGATCCACTTCATAGGCGGACATGCCCACGAAGACGTCGCCGTAGCCCTGCTGCGGGTTCACTCCGGCAGGGATGGGAGTCGAGCCGTTCTGGGAAGCTCGGCTGGTGACGAGGTCGCCGCCAGCGGAGACGGTGGGGAAGAACTGCGAGCGGGCGATTCGCAACGCCGCTTCGGCTTGCAGCACGCGCGACGCCATGATCTTGATGTCCCAATTGTTCGTGAGCGCGTCGCTGATGTAGCTCGTCAGTTGAGGATCACCAAACACCGCCCACCAGCCAAGGTCGGCAAATGTATTTGTGCCGGCAGGGGCGTTGGTATCCGAGGCGGCGGTGCGGTAGGCGGCCGGCGCGTCCACGGCGGGACGCTGGTAGTCCGGGCCTACGGCGCAGCCGGCCAGTGCGGCGAGAAGCACCAGGGACAAGGCGGTTGCCAAAGACGCCGCGCTGGAAATTCGAAGTCCGAAGTCCGAAGTCCAAAAGAAAGTCTGTTTCATCAGCATGCTCCTCCTCTTTCCGCCACAGGGGCAGCGACTGGTATCGGCGTTTTGTTTCCGCCGCGTTCTACGATCTTTTGCACGAACACGTAACACACCGGGATGAGGAACAGGCCGATGGCCGTGGAGATGGTCATGCCAT
>CAINDV010000743.1 GCA_903847485.1 uncultured Verrucomicrobiota bacterium | reverse complement strand
TCAGTTGCCGGCGCGAATGCCAGTCCCGTTTACCAAACGGTCCGTTGGGACACCTCGGGTTATGATTTTGCGGTGGCCAATGGCTCGTACCGGGTGACGCTCCAGTTCAACGAACCGGCCTACGCCCGCGTCGGCCAACGCGTCTTCGGCGTGACGCTGCAGGGCGAAACCGTCGTGCGCCGGCTCGACATCGCTGAGCGCGTTGGTAAGAACCACGCGCTCGACCTGACATTCGACCAGGTGAAAGTCACCCAGGGCAAACTGACACTCGGCTTCCTCAAAAACATCTCGTCCCAACTGCTCGAAGCCGACCGGAAAGCGATGGATGCCGGGTACGCCGACTTTCCGTGCATTGCCGGCATCGTCATCGAAGGGCCGCAGACCATAAAGCTCAACTGTGGCGGCCCGGCATGGCAAGATTACGTGGCCGACCCCGGCCCGCCGAGTCTGTCGCGTTATCTGCCCGTGCGGGATTTCTACACGGACTGGGCGGCGCACCAATTTGGCGGCGAAGCTGCCGCCGAAATCGCCGCGATATTCTCGCGGATCGACGGTCATTTGCCCGCGCCGATGACTGGCTGTCCTGGCGGCCTCACTACCAATGGCAAACCGTGGGAGCAGGCACGCCGCGCCTATAACTTCGTGGACGAACTGGCGGCCTTGCGCCCGAAGATTCGCGGCGCGGGCCAGCAAGCCCGGTTCGACAAGTGGGTGAACATTTTTGAATACCTCCGCGTCACCGGCAAGGTCGGCTGCGGGTGCGGCGAAATCGATCGCGTGATGGGAGAGTTGGCGGCGATCAAGGAGCCGGCGGCCCGCAAGCAATTTGCGCAGGCGACCGTGTTGCCGGTTCGCATTCGCTTGAACGAAGACTGGGGACGCATGATGACCTTGGCCATCCAAACTGCCGACACGTGGGGCGGGATCGGTGTGGTGATGGGACAGGAACTCATGAATCGGGGTGAGATCAATCGCTTGGAGTGTCACGACCCCGCCTTGCGTGCCGCACTCGACGAAGACCTCCCGGCTAGCGCGTTGCCGTGGACGGAATACCGGGGCACGCCGCGCCTGTTTGCGGTGACCAAGCGCTCCGTTGTTGACCGTGGCGAATCCCTGTCTCTGAGAATCATCGCGCTCGACAAAGCGCCGGTAAAATCGGTGGTCGTGAAAGTCCGCCCGCTCGGCGGCAAGTGGCAGACCATACCGGCCACGCACCTCGCCCGCGCCGTGTACGCAGCAAAGCTGCCGACAGTGCCGGATGATTTCGAGTACTACCTCACCGCCGAGACTGCCGGCGGCCAGAAACTCGTTTGGCCGGCCACGGCACCGTCAGTCAACCAGACCGTGGTGACCGCGGAATAGAACTCAATGAAAACACTTGCCGCCTCATGGGTCGTCGCCACCACCGTCAGTGCGACCATCGGGATCACCATGATTAAGGAACGTACGCTCGCAGGCGCTCAGCTTGGGGACCCCTCGGCTGTGGTAATGCCCGACATCCGACCCGAAAAGAAGCTGCCATTGCCTGGGGAGGTCTTTTCCGTAGCCGGACACACAGCCTTCATCATTCCCACAAAGAAGGATTCCTGCGGCAAAGCAAAGCCCTGGGTATGGTATGCGCCAACCTTGCCAAGCTTACCCGGCCCGGATGAGAAATGGATGTTCGAGCAGTTCGGCGATGCGGGCATCGCCGTTGCCGGCATTGATGTGGGTGAGTCCTACGGCAGTCCTGCGGGCCGCAAGCTGTTCACGGCGTTTTATGCGGAGTTGACCGCAACGCGCGGCTACTCGCGCAAGCCGGTGCTGCTCGGCCGCAGCCGTGGCGGATTGATGACTCTGTCCTGGATGGCTGAAAATCCGGACAAAGTCGCCGCTTTCGCAGGCATCTATCCCGTCAGTAATCTGGCAAGCTATCCCGGCGTCAGCACGGCCGCTGGCGCCTACGAAATGAAGGCTGAGGAGCTGCAATCCAAGCTCGCACAGCACAATCCAATAGACCGTCTTGAGGGATTGGTGAAAGCCGGCATCCCGCTCTTTGCCATTCACGGTGACGTTGAACTGTCGGTGCCGCTGGAAGCAAATTCTGGTCTCCTAAGAGAGCGGTACACGTCTCTCGGTGGAACCATGGAACTTATCGTCCCCCCTGGGCAGGGTCACAACATGTGGCCCGGCTTTTTTAAGAGTGAGGCACTGGTGAAGTTCGTGAAAACACACGTCAAATGATGAGAATCCCCAACTCAAAGAACCAATGACCATGAAAACACTCATAGCATTACTGGCCCTCGCCATCCCGTTCGTCGCCGCCGCCGCCGTCCAGCCACGGGCACATTACAGCCTCCACGGTGCGGGGGGCATCCGCGACACCGCCGCACCCGAGATTTGGAAGAGCCTCGCGCCGGGTGGGCCGGAACTCGCGCGGCAAGGCTCGCCCAAAGTCATGTCCAATGGTCCGGAGTGTCGGCGGCTGGATTATGACTCCAGCATCAAGTTTGAAGCCCCTGATCAGTGTTACAGCGTCGCGAAGAACCTGGTCAGCGGTGACAACTTCGTGGTCGAGGCCTGGGCTTATGCGCTCAAAGGGAACGAGGGCGGCTTGCACACCGTGGTCGCCAACGGCCACGGTGGCAGCGGTTTCATCCTGGGCCAGTCGGGCGACGAATGGGTCGTGCTGGTCGGCGGAGTCGGTTTCACCACACTGGCCAAAGTGCAGCGGGAGGTCTGGACGCATCTGGCCGTGGTGAAGTCGGGTGGGTTGGTCAGCGGTTGGGTCAATGGCCGGAAGGTGGGCGCACTGCCCGACTTGGGCGGCGGGGTTCAGAATTTCGCCATCGGCGCGACCGCTCCCGGCAAGGAGTCTTTCACGGGCTGGGTTGCCGAGGTCCGTTACGCGACGTTCCAGCCAGGCCAATTCGATCCGGCTGGGGATTTCCTCTTGGATAACCAACAACTGAAGGCCAGCCAAGCGGCGGAGACGGCGGAGCGGGCTAAGCTGGTAGAATCGCTGCTGGCGACCCCCGGCGTGCTAAGGGTGTCGCAGTTCGACGAGCATCCCGCCACAGCGGATTGGCTGATTACCCCACCCGCAACGCCAGCGACCGTGCAAGTGTTGCCCGGCGAGAAGAACCAGAGCGCCCGAATCATGTTGGCCAACGGGCTGATCAGCCGAGCGTTCCTGGTCACCGACGGCAATCTGGGCTGCCTCAGCCTGCGGCGCTCTGACAAGGACTTGGAATTCATCCGCGCCATCAAGCCGGAGGTGCGGGTGCGCCTCGACGGCGGCGGCTGGACCGAGATTGGCGGCCTCACCGGGGCACCCGACAACGCGTTCATAACGCCCGCCTGGCTGGCGTCGCTGCAATCCAAGCCCGACGCGTTCCGTCTCTCCGGGATGACCGTGGGTGCCACGATCAAACCGTACGAATGGCAGCCCAAGTGCAACGCGCCCGCCACGCCCTGGCCGGCGGCGGGGCGCCGGGTCACGTTTCATTTCGCGCCACCCGTCGGGGCCGCCGCGCCGCTCAAGGATGTGACCGTGGAGGTTCACTACGAGATCTACGAAGGACTGCCGGTGATTATGAAGACCTTCACCGTCCACAACCGCACGGAAAAGGAGGTCGTGGTCACGCAATTCGAGGGCGAGCACATGGCCGTGCAGCCGACGGTATCCCGCTTGTTGCACGTGGAGAGCGACTATTCGTTCGCCCTGGCCAACGCGACAGACAAGGGCAGCGGCCTGGGCATCCACATGGGTGGAGGAGGCGGCCGGTTCAAGGATTACAATCTGGGCGGGGGCACCACGCGCTTCATCCGCGATCCCGATTGGGGATCGATGGCCACGCTCAACCAAGCCGAAGACCTGTTCCTGCAAGATCCACAGAACGCCTTGCTGCTCAGCCGTCCCACCGTCGGTCCGAACTGGACGGTCAAAACCGGCGAGTCCTTTGCCGCGTTCCGCACCTTTGAAATCCTCAACGACAGCAGCGAGCGCGAACGCTATTTTCTCGCCCAGCGCCAATTCTACAAGAAACTCGCCCCGCAAAGCACAGAACGGCAAGCGACCGTGGTCGCGCCCAATGCCAGCGACCTCGGCACGCTCGGCCCCTTGCTCGACCAGATGGCCGAACTCGGTTTCGAGTTTCTGCAAGCCCCGGGATTCACCGGCAGCTTCCAGCATTCGGACGCGTCGCCGGCCAACATCAACCGGATGAAGCTCGTCTGCGACTATGCCAAAACCAAGGGCATCCGCGTCGGCGCCTATGAACTCATGATCGCCTCCCGCGGCTGGGGATCGCGCCAAGACAACTTCAATTGCATCGACCCGGCCACCCAGCAGCCGGGCAGCATGTTCGGCCAAAGCGCCTGCGCGGCCAGCGCCTGGGCCGACACGTATTGGACTAACATGTGGAAGACCATTGAAGGCGCCGGCATGGGCGCCTTCACGCCTGACGGCCCGTATCACGGCGATTGTTGCGCCGCCACCGACCATCCGCATCACAAAGGGCTGGAAGATTCGCAGTGGGCGCAGTGGCAATGGATGTGCCG
>CAINDV010000742.1 GCA_903847485.1 uncultured Verrucomicrobiota bacterium | reverse complement strand
GGTCAGCGGTAAAGGCTGGGCAGGCAACAGATAGTGGTTTCATCCCAGCCCATTTCACTCGAAAACACGGGATGGGTCTAGCAAAAAGTGCGAGCCCTGTGGTTAGGGCCCACTCCCGATGCATATGAAAATGCCGTGCTTCGCCAGCACGGCGCGGAGGAGTTCGCTCGTCGTCGGCCTGGAAGCCGCGCAGCAGTTCGTAAAGGGCGTCGAGGACCTGGCCGGCCAGTTGGGTGGAGACGGTGCTCTGATATTCGCGGCTGCGGGCGAGTAGCGCGGGCAGGCGGGCGGTGCTCGGCGCGGCGGCGGAGCAACACTCGCCCAGCAGCATGTGCAACGCAGCGAGGACGGGCCGGCCCGCCACTTCAGCCATGTAGCGGACGGTGAAGGTGATGTTGCCGGAGTTCTCGCCGTGCGGGGCGTAGATGAGGCGGATTTGCGTGCCGTTGGTCAGCAGGCCGATGGGCACGCGGGTTTCGCGGAGCAGGCGCTCCATCCGCTGGGTGGGCGAAGCGGACCAAGCACGCTCGTCAGCAGCGGTGCGGGCGTCGAGATCCGTGGCGACCGGGAGTGTCTGGGCGAGCAGAAGCCAGGGCTGATCGGCGTCCTTCGGGCGAGGGTCCCTGAAGGCGAACGACGGGGAGATGGATTCTCCTTCCTGCAAGGCGACGGTGAGCGAGTCCGGGAAGGGCAGGGCCGAGTCGAGGCCGTGGAGGCAGTCATCCGGCCACTGGAGGAAACCGCGAGCGAACGCCGGGAAATCCGTGATGGCCGGCACTGGGTCTTCACCGTCGGGCGTGACTTCCTTCACGAACGGCAGGAACCGCTCCTGCATGGGGAGCGTATTCCGGTCGAGCACGACCTGTGCATCCACCAGCGCCGCCGGCGACACGACCAGCCCCTCCTGCTGGACGTAGCCCAGCCAGGCTTTGTGGTCGCGAATCGCTGGATCGGGGGTGGGCATACTTCAGAATTCCATCGGAACGCGCGGATCCCGACACCTCAAATGCCACACGTTTTCATCGCGGGTAAAAATGTAGCGGGGATCGTTCGCCAGCTTATCAAAAGGCATTTCATCTGTAGCTGCTACAGCGTATTTATACTTTGCGTCGGTGGAACACAGATAAATTGGAGTTTGACCAATTGCTTGACGTACATGAACCGTCGCAATCTCCTTCGGTGCATCTAGCCGGAACGCCCGGCATCGAGGTGGTAGGGCCTCGGCCTTGCTTTGCTCGGCCGAAAGCAAATCCAGCCACGACAGTGTGGACGCTGAAACCGAGGCCGCAATTGCTACTACCGTTGACGGTTCCAAGAGCGCGTTGCGAATTCGTCGCACGCTTGCGGAAGGATTCGTTATGCACCGTCCCAGTTCTACCGCTGCGGTCCTCGAACGCACGCCTGCCAAAAAAACCTTTGCGGCAGCTTCACTGGGAAGACCGAGTTCGACCAGTAACCCAACGAGGGCAAGCGCTTCCACGCGGGGCCTCTCCACGTCCTCGTCAAGTTTTTGCGAGACTGAATGGAACAACCAGGGGAGTTGATAACCGTAGAATTCTGTGCAAGCCTTGCGACGATCATCACCACACGTCGTAACGATGTCATGCAGCGAGGTTCCCTCCAGCCACGGACGCCGAACTCTATCCAGCAATGACTGGTCGGGCATCGCCTCCATGATGGTTCTCGCATTTTGGCGAGCCCACACCTCGAACTCCTTCACTAGATTCTCCAGTGGCTGGGTGTCAGGCTCGGGATTCAGATAGCGATCAACCATCTCTCTGAAAACCTCCAGTTGGCTAAACGCCAACATTCCAACCGAAAACGGCAGACCGGACGCAACAACCGCACGTCTGGCTGCCGCTGAGGGAACTTTGAGCAGCACACCGGCCATACGCGCTTTCAGAAAACTCATGAGCTGATCTTCCTGTCCCTGTGCCGGTTGATTCCGCGCTTGTACCGCCGCAAGAGATTCCCGAAAAGCGTCATCCACCCAATCTGCCGACGCTTCAATGTCATCGCTTCCTTTGTATGAAACATGAAGGGCCAATAGTTGATCATCAATCAAGTCAAGGAGTGCTTCGACGCGCTCTTTGTTTGCGCCACATCGCTCGAAACCATTGTTAGCGACCAATTCCAGAAGAACATCGAACGAAACGCCCACCTCTGTTGCAAGGCTGTGCAAAACGCGGACTACAAGCAGCAGACCACTCTCGACCCTGTCGAGGCCACTAATATCAAAGTAGCCGCTAGCAATCTCTTCATCGTTTCTGATGTGCCACGCGCTTCGTGTCCCATCAATTGCAAACAGAATCTTGCCCTCGCCATCGACAAAAGCTCGACCTGCACGACCACAGATATTCCAAAAGTCACGTTTGCTGATCCGCACATTCTCACCGATCGAGGTCGTCGAAACGATCACTGAGGATATGCCAATGTTAACGCCTTGCCCGAGCGTCGTGGTGGCAACAATTATCCGCGGGGGGTATTTTGCCATCAGCTTCTCGACCGAGATCCGCACTTGTGGAGGGAGCCTCCCGTTGCCTCATGGATAAATGACACCGAAGGAGTCTGAGCAGGCAGGCATGGTTGACTCGGGTTTCAGTATTCGCGCTAGAGCATAGCGGAGGTGTCAATCCCCGCCCCTGGCATGG
>CAINDV010000741.1 GCA_903847485.1 uncultured Verrucomicrobiota bacterium | reverse complement strand
GGTTGGGCGGGAGTAAGAGCGGGGTATCGCGGTCAATTGCAATCAAGCGGGCAGCCATGGCTAGATCAGACGCCGGGCGTGCGCGCCGGTTCAAACAAAATGCAAGAAACCTGCGGTTTCTAAGTCCGACAGGCTCCTAGAGCGCATAGAATCAATGATTGACAGGTAACCACCGGATCTCCCATCGGGTGTGTCTAACCCGTATCTATTCATGGGAGCAATCCTCCAATTAACCGCAGAGACATAGCGCGGCCAAGCCGCAACCAAACGGCCGGGCCACCCGATTCAACGCAGAGGACGCAATGGTTGGCGCGGAGATCCGCAGAGAACACGTTTCCGCTGCCCCTCGTAAGAAGGAAAAGCTGGAGGACTGGCTTGGCACGCTTCGTTGTTCACGCCGGATTGAGGGACCAGTCTGCCCGGTCTTTGCGGCAAACCGAGGACGGCACGGTTACGGCTGTGTGAATTACATCCGCTTTGCCGGAAAAGCTGGTTCCTACCGATCACCTCTGCGGGTTGCCCAAATCGGCGCTGCGCCTGATCGCGCCCAGTCGGAGTTCGGTGCCCTGACCGGGCGGCTCCGCTTTTGCCGAAGAGCAAGACGGGCCGGCGGCAAACCCACCGGCACGCCTGAAAGGGCGGCTGACCAGCAGAAAGGGCCGCGTTCGGGAGGTTACATTCTGGCGACAAGTCCGCGCCTCTGCGACCTTGCTCAGGCGGACTCCAAAATTCTAATAACTCCGCCGGTCAAGACCACACGCCACACTGGCACGTCTTCTGGTCACATTGACGAGTCGTCTGGACATATTGGCACGTCGTCTGGTCATGCTGATAACTAAACTTCAGAGGTTGGCGGCTTGTCGGACCACGTCGCCAGCCTGACTAACGAGGTTGAGGACATCCGAACACTGCCCACTTCACCCGATGGTCGCGAAGCGGCCGAACCTGAATAGTCGCAGGTGGAACCTGCGGTTGGCGGACGGCCAGAAGGGACAGCCCTGCAAGGGCCGAACTGGTATTCTCCCTCGTTCCGTGGGTTGGCACCCACGGCTATTCATGTTGAGTCCTTTCAGGACCGGGCACCAATGCCGGGAAGCCCACCAAAGGCAATCCCCGAAAGGGCGCAAATCAGGTTTTGAACCAGCGCGTTTCAGTCCCGGAGGGACGACCGACCATAGCCAGCGTTTCAACTTTGGGGAAGGGTCACCGCCGGCAGCCAGTCCCGTCAGGGACGACAGAACTCCGGCTTTCAGTTCGCCCTTTTCTGCCGTCCGTGACGGAACTCATCTGGTTTCGGCCACGGTCCCAGCGTTGAACCCGAATTCCGAAGAAGATATGGCTCCGCTTAGTGGGACCGGCTTCCAGCCGGTCAGTTTGCAGTACACGCCTCGGGAAAAAATCTGCCGTGTCGCCAGACGCTCAACTGACCGGCTGGAAGCCGGTCCCACTATTGTTCGCCGCCCGTCTATTTCGGAGTTCGGGTTGAATCGCTGGGCTATTCTCTCTCGCCCTGTCGGGCCGAAAATGGCGCGCGCAAAACCTGATTTGCGACCTTCCTAAACTTGGTGCTTGCAGGCGTTCGCCAGAGGGGTTGAACTATTCTCATGAATTCAAAAACTCGAGAACGAACTAAGCGGCCTGCTGTTACTGGTCGTCGCCATTGACCGCCATGAACTGGTCTGGAAGACCCTGCCCGCCTGGGTCAAATACTACCCCGACTTCAAGACCGCCACCGCCACTATCCAGGCTGACGCCCTCAAGCAATCCCGCCCCAGCGGCATGGCCGAGGACAAGCAAGCCATGCGCGAGGCGATGTGCGCCGCCGCCGCGATAGTGGCTGGTGCGCTGGCTTCCTATGCCCACGACACCAAGAACCACGACCTCAAGAAACGCGCGGACTTCTCTATACACCTGCGCATAACTAAAGCTACATGCGATTGAGCAAAGCCATGTCCAGCGGGGCTTTGCGTAGCTTCTGACGTTTGTATCTTGGGGGGGAAGGCCCGTTGCCTCATGGATAAATGACACCGAAGGAGTCTGAGCAGGCAGGCATGGTTGACTCGGGTTTCAGTATTCGCGCTAGAGCATAGCGGAGGTGTCAATCCCCGCCCCTGGCATGG
>CAINDV010000740.1 GCA_903847485.1 uncultured Verrucomicrobiota bacterium | reverse complement strand
TGCCACGATGACGCCCGAGTCGCCCCTCGAATTGTGGTCGCACCTTCACGAAACCAAGGAATGGCTGGTGGGACCGCTGTCCCCGGACGGCTGGGCGGGGCAGGTGTTTGTCGCCGATCACGCCGACATATTCGCCTTCCGCTTCCTGCCGGTGCCTGCGGCGTGGACGCGGGACTGTCCGGCCGGTCAGCGCGCGGCCTTGTGCGAGAAGGAGTATGCCCGCTGGTTCAAAAACTGGCCCGGGTGGTGGAAGGTGGTGGGGCCCAAGGCGTGGGACAACTCGTATGCGCGGCTAATCTGGCAGATGCCCGACGGCGGCCCCGAAGTGACTTACGAGTGGGCGCAAACCGGCCCGCAGGAAGTGGTGGGCCGGATTACGCAATCCAGCCCGTGCGACCTGGCGATTCAAGGTTATTCGCCCTGGTCCGACCCGGCCCGTGGCCGTTTCGCGATCTACACCGACGGCCCCGATCGCCGCTTCCTGCGGGGGCGTTCCTGGGTGCCGGGCACCCGCAACGGCATGCGCTGGAGCCTGGCCGTAAGCACCCCGGCCGCAGAGACGATCGGCAATGGTGGTCCGCTCTGGCACGGCGTTTACAGTCAGGTCAAGACACTCCACTTCGCCGCAAGGCAAGGACAGACCTATGAACCGCTGGAAGTCGCGACAGCGTCCTGGCTGGGCGGGCGGAGGATCGATGACTTGCTGGAGCGCAACCGCGCACGCTATTTGCAGACCCGGCCGGAGGGGACCGGTTGGCTGGCCGATGCTCCGGCAGCCATCAACGATCAAGTCGAGTGGAGCGAGGTCTATACCCCTTCACGGCGCCGTCCCTATCTGACCGTCAGCCGGGGCTGGGCGCATGAAAACAACTCGGCGCCGGACTTCCTGTGGGACAGTTTCTTCAACGCGCTGCTGGCCAGCCAGGAAGATCGGGGCCGCAGTTACAACATGCTCCGGGATGTCACCGCGTGGCAGAATGACCAAGGCATGTTCGCCCAGTACGGGGAATGGCGGCCTCAAATGACGCCCAGCATCTTCCCGGTCGCCTGGGGGCACACGCAATATCCGCTGGGAGCCTTCGCGACCGCCAAGGTCTGCCTACGCTGGCCCGACCGCAAATTCATGACGGAAATCTATCCGCGTTTGCTGAAACACCATCGGTGGTGGCTGGCGGATCGTGGCGACGGCCAGCCTTGGCGGGATGGCAACCGCAATGGACTGTTGGAATTGGGCTCGAATTATCCGGAAGAAATTGGCCTTGCCGCGCAGCAGCAGACCGCGAATTACGAGTCCTACGATGACAGCCCGCAGTGGTGGGGAGTTGCGCCATACAATACCCAGACCCAGACGCTCGAACTGGACACGGTGGAGCGCAATTGCCTCTACGCCATGGATTGCTGGATGCTGTCCTGGATGGCCGAGCAACTGGGCCGGACCGGCGAGGCGCGGGCCCTGCGGCGTGAACACGAAAAGATGAAGGCGCGCATCAACCAGCTTCTCTGGGACTCGGAGCAACAGTGCTACTTCAACCGGCCCTGGAAACCCAAGGACGGCAAAGTCTTCATGCCCCAAGTCTCGCCCGACATCTTCTTTGCGCTGCTGGGCAAAGTAGCCGACCAAGAACAAGCGACCGCACTCCGGAAACTCTTCCATGACACCAACAAATTTGCCGGGGAGTGGATCCTGCCGACCATCAGCCGGGATGACCCGCTGTATCCGCGGCAGGATTATTGGCGCGGGAAGGTATGGGCGCCCGTGAACTACCTGGTTTATCAGGGGCTGAAGATCAACGAATGGGACCATGAGGCCCATCTGCTTGCTGAATCGAGCGCTCGCATGTTCTTCAAGCCGTGGCGGGAGAAGGCCGAGTGCCGTGAGAACTTCATGGCGACCACGGGTGAGGGATCGAGTGACCCGCACTATACCTGGGGTGCCTTGATGGCATTGATCGCGGTGGAGGAGTTGGTGGATGCCAGTCCCTGGCACGGACTTCGGTTTGGGAACTTGGAGCCATCCGAGCCGGCTGGGCTCGCGCGCTACCCAGTGGCTGGCGCGCTCTACGACGTGCAGCTCTCGGAGCAAGGGCTCGTCGTCCGGCGGGAGGGAAAGCCGTTGTTCCAGGCGACGACGCCGGTTGAGATTCGGCACGTTGAATTCCACGGCAACCGCGTGCGCTGCGAGGTGCGAGCGCGCCAATCCGGTCAATTGCGAATCGGAACAGGCGAGGCTCAACCCTATAGCTCAGGGCTTACACACCTCAGCGGGCGAATCGAGTAGCCAACTTACCGCAGAAGGTCGCAAGTGTCCGTTGACACACTTGATGGGCGGGCCGGGTAAGGAGGCCGCCTTACGGTGCCACCATCCCCTAACAACCGGACGTGAAGGTCTTCCTTCATCCGGCTCAAGCCGATCCTGGGTTGTTTCGAAAAAATGAACAGTGAATCGGGATATTTGGAGGCTCTTTCAAAACTCGGATTTGTTAGGGATTTTCACGGAAAGAGATAAACCTAAAAAGAGCAGTTGGTTTGGGCAGCACCGGACGGCGCGGCGCGCCAGACTGCGCCGCTTTGTCTCACGCGATTGGATAAGTGGCTCCGGCTCAGCCCGTCGCCGCCACCCAGGACGGCATTTGTAACTCCACCTCCCCCAGTAAGGGCCGGAATACCCGGCTCAAGATCCGGCACCAGCGCTGCCCGCTGGTCAACTGCTCCGCAGTCGCTTTCAGCTCCGTCAAAAACTGGCTCAGGGCGGTCAGCATTTGGCGGATTTTCGGTTCCTCGGCGTGCAGTGGCGTCACCTGCACGACCGTCTGCCCGGCGTGCGTCGTCTGGCGCGCTACGGCGTGCAGTAGCAGGGGCCGGCTGGTGATGGCCTCCCGCCGCAGGCTCGGATCGGCCAGG
>CAINDV010000739.1 GCA_903847485.1 uncultured Verrucomicrobiota bacterium | reverse complement strand
GGGCACCCGGCCTACACCCCCACAACCTAGCCTTCTTGTAGGCCGGGTGCCCTCACCCGGCGTCCCGATTTAGCGGCGCTCCCGGCGCTCTGCATCAAGCCAGGGCCAGCTCGATCATCGCCTTGAGCATGGCGGAATCAAACGGCTTGTTCAGCCACAGCACCTCGTCCATCCGGTAGGCATTCTCGGCGGCCTCGACGGTGGGGTGCCCCGTCAGGATAATGACCTTGGTGTCGGGCCAGCGCTGTTTCAGTTCGGGCAGGAGCGCGAGGCCGTTGCCGTCCGGCAGAACCAAGTCCAACAGCACCAGATTAGGTGCCGGGCCGTCGAAGGCTCGGCGCAGGCCGGCGCAATCCGCCGCCTCGCTCACTTCGTAACCTTCCTTGGCGAGCAATATCTTCACGAGGTCTCGGAAGATCTGTTCGTCGTCAACTGTCATGATTCTGGCCTTCATAGGTTTGCTTCGTCGCGGCGGTAGCTTGCCCGACTTGCGGCCAGTGTCAATGCGCGACGCAAATGGGGCAGCAGTTTTCATTTGGGCTGGGAGCGCATCCCCACAGTTGCACCGGGGGCTATTCACCTCCAATCCCTTCGGAATTGACCAGGGGCCGCCATTCAACGGCGCTGCCCGGCATGACGGATATGACCCAGAATGGCAGTTAGGAACAACCTTCTCGGATGAACCGGGACGGCTCCGTGCCGGAGGGGAAGCCAAAAGCGGTGGCCACCGCCAACCGGGTTCGCGCGAGTCGGCGAGCCGTCATTGCGCTTGTGTCTGCCGCAGCCATTCGCTAACGCTAGGGGCGGACCAGGCGCGTTCCTGGCAAAGCCCGAATGACGAATGACGAAAGAAGGTCGAAACCCGAATGACGAATCGTCGCCGACGACGGATCGGTGGTGGGCCGCGTATTGCGCCCCGCCAACCAAGGAGTCAGCCTGCCGGTGCGCGGCACGCAGACAGGCGAGTTTCGGGCGTCGGGCTTAGTCATTCTTTCGTCATTCGTCAGAGGTGCTTTCAAAGCTGTAGGAGCCGACGTGAGGAGGCTTGGCTTTCAGCGATTTCCAAGCCTCCTTACGTCGGCTCCTACAGGGTTTTGAAGGAACCGCGTCATTTGGATTTCGGCGTTTGGTCTAACTTGAGTTGTCATACATGAAGACGGTCTTGATTATCACGGGGCTGGCGGCTGCCTGCGCCTGCCTGCTGGGCGGCTTGGTGCTCTGGCGGGAGCCGAGGGTGACGGCTAATCGCCTCTTCGCCGCCGGCCTGCTGTTGCTGGCGTTGGAAAGCGGTTTTACCGGCATGAGCACGACGGTTTTCACCGGCGAGCAGGTCGCCGGCTGGGAGCGGATGCGCCTAAGTGTGATGGCGCTGTTGCCGGGTGTCTGGTTGTGGTTCGCGCTGGTCTATTCGCGCGGAAATCATCAGGAGTTCGTGGCGCGGTGGCGGTGGGGCTTGGTGGCTGGCTTCGCGCTCCCACTGCTGGTGGTGCTGGCGGCACCGGCGGCGCTGCTTCAGGGAGTGCAACGGTCGCCTGACACCGGCCAGTGGCAGGTGAGTTTGGGGTGGGCGGGCAAGAGCCTGCACATATTTCTGCTGCTGGGCGCCGTGCTGGTGCTGGTGAATCTGGAGCGCACATTTCGCGCGGCGGTGGGCACGATGCGCTGGCGCATTAAGCTCGTGGTGCTGGGCCTCGGCATCCTGCTGGTGGTCCGCGTCTTCACGAGCAGCCAGGCGTTGGTCTATGGTGCGGTCAACCTGGCGCTGGAATCGGTCAACGCCGGCGCGCTGCTGGTGGCCGTCGCCCTGATCGCGTTTTCCCTGCGACGGACGGGCCGCTTTGCGATTGATGTTTATCCCTCGCACGCCTTACTCCACCGGTCGCTGACCGCGGTGGTGGCGGGCCTCTACCTGATCGTCGTGGGCGCGCTGGCGGAGTGGTCCACGCTGATTGGTGGAGACGCCGCGTTCCCGGTGAAGGCGTTTTTTCTACTCGTCGCGCTGGTGGGGCTGACGCTGCTGCTACTCTCGGACCGGGTGCAGGAATACACCCGGCGCTTCGTGAGCCGTCATCTGCGGCGGCCGCGCTACGATTACCGCCAGGTCTGGCAGGCGTTCACCAAGAAAACCGCCGCCTGCCCCACCACACCCGACTTCTGCGAGGCGGTGGCGCGGTGGGCTTCCGAAACATTTAATGTGCTCTCGGTGACCCTCTGGCTGGTGGACGAGAGCAAGCGGCGACTGACGTTCGGCGCGTCCACGGCACTGACCGACGCCGATGCCGCCGTCTTGGTCCAAACCAATGCGGATCTCTCGCCAGTCATCGCGGCGCTCGGCCAGAAGGCGTTGCCCGTCAACGTGGACCAAGCCCGGGAGCCGTGGGTGGAGCCGTTGCGCCAGTTTTGTCCGGGTTACTTCGAGAAAGGCGGGCACCGCGTCGCCGTCCCGCTGACCTCCGGGGGCGAGTTGCTGGGCTTGATGACGCTCGGCGACCGGGTCAGCGGCGTGCCCTACTCGATCGAGGATTTTGAGTTATTGAAGAACGTGGGCGATCAGGCGGGCGGCGGCTTGCTCAATTTGCAACTCGCCCGGCGGTTGCTCGAGGTCCGGGAAATGGAGGCGTTCCAGACGATGTCCGCGTTCTTCGTGCATGACCTGAAGAACACCGCTGCGACGTTGTCGCTGATGCTGCAAAACCTGCCCCGGCATTTCGACAATCCGGAGTACCAGCGGGACGTGCTGCGTTCACTCGCGAAGTGCGTGGGGCACATCAATGACCTGGTGACGCAACTGGGCCGGCTACGGCGCGGCCTTGAACTGCAGCGCCAGGCGGCCCCCTTGCACGCCGTGGTGGCGGCGGCGCTAACCGACTTGGAACTGACCGCGCGCGCCCAGTTGGTCAAGGATCTCCAACCCGTGCCGCCGGCGCTGCTGGACGCTGAGCAAATTAAGCGCGTGGTCACGAATCTCGTCCTGAACGCGTTTGATGCCGTGCCGCCCGGCGGCGAAGTGCGGGTCGCGACGGCCGCGCGTACGGGGTGGGCCGTGCTGACTGTGGCCGACAACGGTCGGGGCATGACGCCGGAATTCATGCGAAAATCACTCTTTCGCCCCTTCCAGACGACCAAGCAGCAAGGCATGGGCATCGGGTTGTTTCACAGCAAGATGATCGTCGAGGCGCACGGCGGGAAGATCGAGGTGGACAGCGAGGTGGGCCGGGGAACGACCTTCCGAGTGCTGTTACCGTCGGCCGCGGCCTAACCCGAACGCCGAAGCGGAAACGGCTTCGGCGTTCGGGTTAAGATCAGCCCGTATTCAATTGCCTGGTTACGGCATGCGGTGACAACTCACGGGATGAGGAAGAAGCCGCTTAGCCGTATCCATGCAGAAGGACACCACGCCGAAGGCGTGGTCAGAGGCGTAGGACAGGCGTCGCGCCTTGTCTCCATCTTCAATCCCTTGCCTCACTAAAAGATGACCGTTCACTGCCACCAGAATTCATCTGGAGAAGCTGTCCCAGACGATGTCAGAGACAGGCGCGACGCCTGTCCTACTGCATGGATACGGCTTAGCGGCCACCGAGCGGGGACAGTGCGCGGCTGCGGCCCGAAGCCTGTAACTGCTCCAGTCGGCGGGCCAGTTCCGTGACCTTCTCAGGGTTCGAGTTAGCGAGATTCTTGGTTTCTCCCAAGTCAGTGGCCAGATCGTATAGCTCATAACTCGGCCCGGCGGTAGCGGACGCATTGAGGCGTCGCGGGCCGAGGCCGAGGAGCAGCCAATTCCTCTGCCGCAAGGCGAGCGGACGCTGACCATTGTTTTGCAGAACGAGGTGATCGCGGGGCGGCGTGGGAGTCTTCTCGCCGAGCAAAGCGGATAACACGTTGAAGCTATCCGGGCCGGCGTCCGGCGGAAGTCTCTGGCCGGTGAGTGCGGCGAAAGTCGCCAGAGTGTCCACATGGCCTATAAGTTCGCCGGAGGTGCCGCCGGCGGGAATGTGTCCCGGCCAGCGCGCGATAAAAGGCACCCGATGGCCGCCTTCGTGGAGCGATCCTTTGAAGCCGCGCAACGCGCCGTTCGGCTGCTGGCGGCTGTGGAGCGGATTAGTGCCGTCGTCGTAAGTGTTCTTGATCGCACCGCCATTGTCGCTGGTGAAGATGACCAAGGTGTTAGTGGCCAGCTTGAGACGGTCGAGCGTGGCGAGCACCTGGCCGACAGTCCAGTCAAGTTGGTGGATGACATCGCCGCGCCAGCCGCAATCGCTCGTGCCGCGAAAGCGCGGGTGGGGCACCATCGGCTCGTGTATGTCATGCGTGGCGAGATAGAGGAAGAAGGGACCGCCCTGATGTAACTCGAGGAACTTAACCGCCTTGGCCGTAAGTGTGTCGGCAATGTCTTCGTCCACCCAGCGCGCGGCCTGGCCACCAGTCATGAAGCCGATGCGCGGGATGCCGTTGACCACCGTATCCTTGTGTCCGGGACCGCCTTGGATTTTGAGTTTCACATCAGGATCGTTGCCGGTCGGTTCGGTGCCGATCTTCTGGCTGTAACTCACTTGGATGGGATCCGCCGGGTCGTAGCCAACGACCCGATGGTTCTCGACGAACACACACGGCACGCGGTCGCCGGTGGCGGGGATGAAGAAGGCGTAGTCGAAGCCCAGCTCCAACGGGCCGGGCTTGATATCGCCGTTGAAATCAGTCTTATCTTCGCCCAAACCGAGGTGCCACTTACCCACAAGTCCGGTCTTATAGCCGGCAGACTTAAGCAACGACGGAACGGTGACGGTGTCGGGCTTGATAAGTGCCGGCGTATTGCCCGCCGCGATGCCCGTGCCCGGCTCGCGCCAGGCATAGCGGCCAGTCATGAAGGCATAGCGCGTGGGGGTGCAGACCGAGGCTGTGGCGTGGGCGTCGGTGAAGCGCAGCCCTTCCTTGGCGAGCCGGTCAAGGTTCGGCGTCTTGACATGTGTCGCGCCATAACAACCAAGGTCCCCGTAGCCGACATCGTCGGTGAGGATGTAAATGATGTTTGGCCGGTTGGCGGCGAACGAGGCCCCGTTGAGAGCGCACCCGACGGCAACGAGTAAGAGGAGACGTTTCATGGTTGTTTGATTGGTGACGGTGTTGAGTTAGATCTAACAGATTCGGTGGCGGCTTGGTAACTCGGATTGGCGGTGGGCATCAAGGCCCCCACGTCTTTGCGCCAAGCCGCGAGCTTCGCGTGCAGTTCCTTCGCCTTATCAGGCAGCCTGGCCGCAAGGTTGGTGGTCTCGCTCAGGTCGGCACTCAAGTTATAGAGCTCGAGGCGGCCATCCTCATAGCGCTCGATGAGTTTCCAATCGCCGTCGCGCACAGCGCCGCCGGGGAAGCCACCTTGGTTGCCGTAATGCGGATAGTGCCAGAAGACCGGGTCGCGGGCGGGTTGGGCTTCGCCGCGCAACGTGGCGAGAAAGCTAACGCCGTCAGCAGCGGACGGAGCGGACGGCAGCCCGCACGCCGCGAGCAGGGTGGGAAACAGATCCGGGCTGCTGACTAATCGCTCGCTGATGGTGCCGGGTTTCACCACGCCGGGCCAGCACACTAAGAACGGCTCGCGCACACCGCCCTCGTAGAGCCAGCCCTTGCCGCCGCGCAACGGGAGGTTACTCGTCGGCCAACCTTCACTCGTGGAGAGTCCGCCGTTGTCACTGGTGAAGATGACGATGGTATTAGTGGCCAACCCGAGCACGTCGAGCTTGGCCAGCACCGTGCCAACGGCAGCGTCCATCGTCTCAACCATCCCGGCATAGACGGCGTGGTCCTGCACGCGGCGCACCTTCCGCTCGCCTTCCGTGCCCCAGTCATCCGGCCCATGCGGAACCGCCTTGGCCTTCTCCTCATATTTCTGCCGCAACGCCCCCTTGGTCATGTGCGGCGTATGCACATCGTAGAGCCAGAAGCTGACGAAGAACGGACGGTCACGGTTGGCCTCGATGAACTTAGCGCACTCCGTCGCGAGCCGGTCCGCGATGTGTTCCCCGTCCGGGCCATCAGTGAGGCGCGGATTGCCGTAGGGCGAGAAATACCCCTTCCCGCCGTAAGGTCCGCCGCGACCAATGCCGCCTTGGTTCACGTCGAAGCCTTGGTTCTCCGGCCAGTAACCTTGCCCGCCCAAGTGCCACTTACCCGCATGCATCGTGGCGTAACCGGCGGCTTTGAGGACTTCGGCCAGCGTGGTTTCTTCGAGCGCTAGCCGGTCGGCATACGGCGCGGGCAGCAGCCGGGTCGGGCGCTTCCATTGGTCCGGCTGGGCGGCGCCGATGAAATCCGTCACGCCGGTGCGCTGGGGCCAGCGTCCGGTGCTCAGGCT
>CAINDV010000738.1 GCA_903847485.1 uncultured Verrucomicrobiota bacterium | reverse complement strand
GCCGGTTCGCAGCGCCGGGTAAAGCGTTCAGCCGCCGCCACCGGCTGCGTAACCCCAACCCCAAATAGTGGCGAATCCGCCGCGGGCAAGGTGACCCTCGCGGTCAGCAACTTCCCGATGAACAACAGGTCCGCCGATGGTTTCATCCCGGCCCGCGCGCCCCTGAGCGTCTGGCTGGAGGAGATGAAGCTTCCGTCGGTGGACAGTGGACGGTGAGCAATCCGACCGGTCCGATCAGTCAGATTGGACTGATGAAGAAAACAGAAAGTAATCCCGGATGGCTCTCCGTAATCCATCCCACAAGCCGCAGGACTTCAGAATCACGCCGCAAACGGCCCTCGGGTTGCCCGCGGGCGTAAAGGACAAGATGACGCTCCATGCGGTCTATCCAAGGGAGCAGCAACTCGCGACCGGAGCTGTGGAGATCGGCCACCACAACCCGCAAGGTGATCTTGCCCTGGACGAGTCGAAATACTTCGACGAAGACAAGAAAGAATTCGAATGAAACGACGGTTGTCATTCTGTTTGATGCATGGATTCGCCATCGCCGCCGCCGCGGCGGCTGATGACACCACCATGGATGCCGAAGCCACGAATGGATTCATGTGGCAGTCAGCGATTCCCGCCGACTGCCCGTTCGAGCGGTCGAAAACGCTGACGGGAATTTTCTTCACCGGCCGCCACAGCAACCATAAGTGCGGCGACACCGTCTTGAATAACAAGCCATACGCGAAAGTCGAACATGCGAGTATGAAGACTTCAGCGATCGCACTCGCTCTCATCCTGGAAATGCTTGGCGCGGCCGCTGCTGAACCGCAAAGCGCTGCGGTCCCGGCCAAATCTGCGGCGAGCCGGGAAATCAAAGCCTACTGTCTTGATTTCAACTGGGCGCCGACCAACCGCAAACGCAAGCCGTTCGCCGCTCCCGGCACGTGGGCCGGGGCTGATCCAGCCCAGCACGTGGCCTGGTACAAGGCGATGGGGGCGAATGTCATCCAGACCTTCTGCGTTTCCTGCAACGGCTACTCCTGGTACAAGAACGGCGTGGTGCCGGAACAGCCTGGACTGAAACACGACTTCCTGCCCGAGGTGGTGAAACTCGGTCACAAGGAGGGCATGCTGGTGCTGGGATACTTCTGCATCGCTTCCAACCCCAAATGGGGACAGGAACACCCGGACCTGAGCTATGGCACCCCGACCACCTATCATATCCCCTATACCGACGAATACCTTACGTACCTATCCTCCTCGATTGGTGACGCGGTGCGCAAGACCGGCATCGACGGCTTCATGATTGACTGGGTGTGGATGCCCAATCGGGCCTCCACCACCAACAAGTGGCTGGAGTGCGAGAAAAAGCTTTACGCGCAACTCACGGGCGAGGCATTCCCGGGCGAAGACAAACTGCCCAGGGCACAGAACCTCGCCTACAGCCGCAAGGCGATTGACCGCTGCTGGAAGACGATCCGCAAGGCCGCGAAAGACGCCAACCCGAACTGTATAGTCTGGCTGACCAGCAACAACACGACCCATCCAGATGTTGTGGATTCGGACATGTACAAGGAGGCGGACTGGCTGATGAACGAATCCGGCGACATGAAGCGCATCGATGCCGTGAAAGCAATGATCGGCAAGCACACCCGCCTCATCACGTGCCTGGCAAGATGGAACGGGCAGGACGCCACAAAGGTGGTGCCCGAGGCACTGGCGGCGGGCATCGGGCTCTACGGCTTCACGGTGCCCCGCGATAACGGCGGGCTGGTGCCGCTGGCGGGGATACTGTCACGCCCGGTGAGCGAGTTGCAGGGCGACGACCGCAACATCGCCGTGCTCGCGCGCGCCTACCACGGGGTTTCCATCGATGCGGTCAGGAACGACAGGGGTGAATTCGCCGAGCCCTCGAATTAAGTTTGCCCAAAGAGTTTTGCACTACAGGGGTAACAAACAGAACAAGAACAAATCATGAAAACTTCCCTCCCGACTTTCCGGTGCCGCGCCGCCGCGTGGCTCCTCGCCGCGTTCGCCTGCGCCGCGCCGTTGCACGCCGCCGAACAACGCAAGCCCAACTTCCTGTTTATCTACACTGACGACCAGCGCTGGGACGCGATGGGCGTCGTCCAGCGCGAGCAGGGGGAGCGGGCGCGCTTCCCGTGGTTCAAATCGCCCAGCATGGACCGCCTCGCCGCCGGGGGCGTGCGCTTCCGCAATGCCTTCGTCACCCTTTCGCTCTGCTCCCCAAGTCGCGCCGCCTTCCTTACTGGGCGCTACAACCACCTCAACGGCGTCATAAACAATTCTACGGCGTTCCCCACAAACTCGGTCACGCATGCCACGATGTTGCGCGCCGCCGGCTACCGCACCGCCTACATCGGCAAGTGGCACATGGGCAGCCAGCGCGGCCAGCGTCCCGGCTTTGACTACTCCGCGAGCTTCATCGCCCACGGCCGCTACAACGATTGCCCGGTCGAGATCAACGGCGTGTCCACACCCACCAAAGGCTGGATTGACGACGTCAGCACCGACTTCGCGATCGAGTGGATGAAGCAGAATCGCGACCGGCCGTTCTCGCTGGTCGTCGGTTTCAAAAGCCCGCACAGTCCGCGCGGAGGCCCGAATCTCCCCGAACGTCTGCGCAGCCTCTACGCCGACGAAACGAGCCGCCCGGTGCCGAATCTAGGCGCACGGGCCATCTTTCACGGGCCGCCCCCGGAAGGCGCCAATCAGCTGCATCCCCTCGCCGCCAACTCCGTGCATCTCGACTACCTTCGCCACGTTACCGGTGCCGACGAAAATCTCGGCCGGTTGCTCGACACCCTCGACGAACTCGGCCTCGCCGATGACACCGTGGTGGTTTACTCCAGCGACAACGGCTACTACCTCGGCGAGCATGGCCTTGGCGACAAGCGATCCATCTACGAGGAGTCGATCCGCATCCCGCTGCTCGTGCGTTACCCACGCCTCTTTGGCAAGGGCAAGGTCGTCGACGAGATGGTGCTCAACATTGACCTCGCCCCGACCTTTCTTGATCTCGCGGGCGTGTTCGTGCCTCGCGAGATGCAGGGCGTGAGTTGGAAAGCCCTCGCCGCCGGCCAGAAGCCCGCGAATTGGCGCCAGTCTTTCCTGGCCGAATATTTCTACGAAAACGGCGGAGGGGACACTCCCACTCTCATAGGCGTCTGCACGCCCAACGCGAAGCTCGTGAAATACCCGGACCATCCGGAATGGACCGAAGTCTTCGACCTCGCCGTGGATCCCTACGAGTTGAAGAACCTCGCCGCCGACCCCGCCGCGACGGCGAAACTCAGCGCCGAGCTCGACGTCCAGTTGAAAGCTGTGAACTACGCCGAACCCCCGGGCGCGGACAAACCTCGCCCACCCTCGGACAAGGCAAAGAGATAGCCATTCCCTTATAGGCAAAGCCCGCAAGAATCTCTACAGTGCCTTTTGCGTGTACCTCCGCAAATTCAAACACATCAAGCGATGATCACACGACCCTGCACAACCTTTCTCGCCCTGTTCCTGCTGGCTCCGCTGGTCGCGCTGCACGCCGTCGGGGCACCGCCAACAAAGCCCAACATAGTCTTCATCCTCGCCGACGATTTGGGATACGGCGATGTGGGCTGCTACAATCCTGAGGCAAAGGCACCAACCCCGAACCTCGACCGCCTCGCGAGGGAAGGGCTCCTGTTTGCCGACGCCCACAGTCCCTCGACCGTCTGCACCCCGTCGCGCTATAGCATCCTAACCGGTCGGATGGCGTTCCGCACCGGCATGAAGAGCGTGTTCAGCGGAGTCGGCGGACCCTGCCTCATCGAGCCGGAGCGGCTCACCTTGCCGGGAATGCTCCGCGCGAAAGGCTACACCACCGCGTTGTTCGGCAAGTGGCATGTCGGCATGACCTTTTTCGACAAGAACGGAGCCGCCATTCGCAACGGCGAAATCGAGGGGGTGAAACGCATCGACTACTCGCGCGCCATCCCCGATGCCCCGATCCATCGCGGGTTCGACCGGTTTTTCGGCACGGTATGTTGTCCGACCACCGACAGGCTGTATGCCTTTGTCGATGGCGACCGGGTGCCCGTTCCGCCCACCGGACAGATCGACAAGGCCGTCCTGGGCCTGCCAG
>CAINDV010000737.1 GCA_903847485.1 uncultured Verrucomicrobiota bacterium | reverse complement strand
GGGGTAGTCCTCAATCATACCCTACACTACAGGTAGGGGCAGGTTGAGTCAATTGGCGAGCCCAGTACCAGTAAACCCCGGGCCGCGCAGAGTCCGGCGGATTGAGGAAATTCCCTTCTCTCTCACCCGCAGCCCATGCACCGCCGCAAAGCGCACACGGAACAACCGCCATTAGTATTTTCTTAAACATTGTTTGTTTCTCTTTGTGGGTTCATTTGATGGTTTCGGGGAAAGGGGACTGGAAGCGATAGGTTCCGGAACCCACGGCATAGACAGCGGCGTTGTTTTCCATGCGCAGGAACTTCACGCCCTTGACCTTGTCGAGGGTGTTCCCGCCTTCGGTCACTCCCGCCGCATCCTTCGCCGGTCCGTCTTCGCCAAGCTTCGACGCGACAGGCACATACACGGTGGCGATGGTGTTGGCGGGAATCGTCACTTCCATGGTCAATTGATCGCCCTCGCGTTTCCAGTGGCTGGCGATGCGGCCGTGGATTGAGTCGTAGTCGGCCTTCGCCCAGGTGAGACCATCGCGAACCACGGGCTTGATCCGTATCCGCTTGTAGCCTGGTGCGTCCGGTTGAATCCCGCCGACCATGCCGAATAGGTATTCGCCCACGGCACCGAATGCGTAATGGTTGAGTGAATTCATCCCGCCTTTCGCGTTATTACCATCCCACGCCTCCCACTGTTCCCAGATGGTGGTGGCACCGATGCTCACCGGGTAGAGCCAGGACGGAGCGGTCTTGGTGAGAAGCAGCTTGCAGGCGTCCTCATCCCGCCCGGCCAGGTGCAGCCCCAGCAGCAAGCGCGGGGTGCCTACGAATCCTGTCCTGGGATGCCAGTCAAACCGGCGCGCCTCCTCCGCGAAACGGGCGGTCATCTTTTCCTTCAGCGCCGGAGGGACCAAACCAATGGTAAACGCCAACGCAAAACCGCTTTGACTGCTCTCCTTGATATTCCCTTCAGCATCAATGTAGGCTTTGGCAAACGCTTTGGCGACCTCGGCAAATTTGTTACGAAACGCGGCGACATCACTGGTTTCACCGATGGCTTCCGCCATCTCGGCCATCAACTTGAAATCCAGTGCCAGATACGCCGTGCCCATGACGTCATCGGCCACACCGCCGCCCGTGGCGAGCCAGTCCCCTCCACCGATGTTGCCGGTAAAGAGTCCGTCCCTGCTGTTCCGGCTCATCGCTTCCAGATACCGTTTCATCGCGGCGTAGTGCTCGCGGATGACCCGGGTGTCGCCATAGTTCCGGTAGATTTCATAAGGACAGATGATCCCGGCATCGCCCCATCCGATATACCAACTGTCACCCGTCCCATAGTGCGGAGCGCGATCGGCAATATGGCCGTCCGGCATCTGCGCATCCTGGCACACGTCCACAAGCCACTTGTTGAAGAACGCCGAGACATCCATGTTGTAAACGGCCGCCTGCATGAAGAACTGGGCGTCGCCGGTGTAGCCGCAGCGCTCGTTGCGCTGCGGGCAGTCGGTCGGAATACCCATGTAATTGCCACGTTGTGACCAAAGGATGTTTTGCGCGAGGCGGTTGAGCAGCGGCTCGGAACAAGTGAATTCGCCGGTCTCCGGACAGTCGCTGTTGGCAACCACAGCCACCAGGCTGTCAAGTGCTGGCTTCTCCTTCAGGCCGCGAACCTCCACGTATTGAAATCCGTGGTAGGTGAACGCCGGCTCAAAAGTCTCCTCCGCTTCACTGCGGAACGTATAGAGATCGAGCTGGATCCTGTGATTGCTAACCACCAGGAGATTACCCAGAAAAACCGTCCCGTCGGGATTGCGCATTTCGCCGTGTTGAAGCTCAACGGTCTCACCCACCTTGCCGCGGAACCTGAAGCGGCAGTGGCCGACCATGTTCTGGTCGAACGCGAAGACATGCACTCCCGGCTTGACCTCGGTAACGGCGACCGGCTTGAGTTCCCGCGTCGCCCGAATTGGTTGTCCACGTTGCCAGGCCAGCTTCCCGACTTTCAAGTCAGCGCCGCGCGGTTGCAGAGCCAGCCACTTTGAATCATCAAATCCCGGAGCATCCCAGCCCGGCATTTCCTTGCGGGCGTCATACGTCACTCCTTCATAGATTCCGGCAAAACGTAGCGGCCCATCGGCTGTACCGCGCCAACTGTCGTCGGTGACAAGCGTCTGCCTGCGGCCATCGGCGAATTCAATTTCCAACTGCACCAGCAACGACGGATCGGTTCCATACATGGCTCGAATCTCCTTCTCCCAGTACTGCCATCCGCCGCAATACCAGCCATTGGCGAGTGTGGCGCCCATCGCATTGGCACCGCTGCGCAGCAGGGGCGTCACATCATAGGTCTGAACCTGCACCCGAGTGTGGTAATCGGTCCATTCAGGAGCCAGCAGATGATCGCCCACGCGTTGCCCGTTCAACCGCAATTCGTAAAGTCCCAAAGCCGTGGCGTAGACCGTGGCGCGGCGCACCGCGCTGTCCAGAGTGAATCCCTTGCGCAAATATCCCGGCCGGCTCCATTTCGACTCCTCTTCTCCTTGGACATCGAGATTGATGGCAAGCCGCTCGTTCTCCGCAACGGTCAGGGCCCCGCGCCTGCCGTCCAGCTCATACTCGACGACCAGCTTCTGCTACTCCGTCCGCCGGATCGCCGCCCAGCTCTCCGTTGCTGGCGACGATAGGCAGCGTGCTGTCTTTCACTCGCGAGGCCAGCAGTTCGGTCACGTCACGGCCAGCAGCACCGGAAATCGGCTGATAGAAGGCGCTCACAATTCGCAGCGGACCGGGACCCAACGGCGTCCGGCCGGCGGGTGCAGGTGCAGGCTGCTTCACGCCAATCCATTTCGCCTTGAAGTCACCCGGCTTGAGAAGCCCCATGGTCCACATCGCCGGCTGGCTCCAAGGGGAAGCCGTCTGAGGCTGGAGGTCAGATGTCAGATCCCAAACCCGGACTTTCCAATAGCACCTCATCCTAGACTCAAGCGCTTTCCCCGCATACTCCACCTGGATGCTCTGGTCGCTCTCGACCTTGCCGCTGTCCCACAGATCCGCTTTGTCATTCTTCAGCAGCTCTTCGGTACTCGACACCAGCACTTGATGGGCCGTCTGTTTCTGACTTCTGACTTCTGACTTCTGGCCTCAATGACCCACGACAAGCGCGGTTTCGCCACGTCAATGCCAAGCGGGTTCTCGCGGTATTCGCCGCGCAGGTTTGCCACCTCGGCAGCGTGCAGGGAAGCCAGCGGAGCAAACAGCAGAGTGGCGAAGATATAGGATGTGAGGCGGTTCATGGGTGTATTAATGTTCATGGATTCTCCATGTTTGATATTACCTGACTGGTTCACCGACGAAATGATTCGGGCGGTCCCAGATAAGTCTCCTTTGCCGGGGTGAAAGCCAGAACCAGCCTGTCCATCACGACGCCCGGATCCACCATCCACACCGTGAGTTTATGCTGCCCTGGAGATGGGATATTCACCGTGGTGCTCAGGCGGCGGCGGTTTGTCAGGAAGTCGCCACCTTTTCCGGTCAGGATTTGCGGCGCGGCTCCGGCAATGCTTACTGCTACGTTCACGCCGCGTTTCGGCGCAACGGGCAGAGTGGGGAGGCAATCAATGTCCAATCGCGCCTCGCCCGCGTGAAACAGATAGACATCATAATCCAGTGACGGGCTGGCGGACTTGATCTCCTCCGGCACCGTATGACTGGACACGGTCGGGGGAAGAACAGTGACGGAATCACCCGAGCGACCAAGTCTATTGACAACCCCCCATGCGGCGCCACCACGGTCGTGCTTGCGGGTGAAATGTTCCGCTTCCATGCTGACATAGCCGTGGCTCTCCACGAAACCGGCGAGCGCATCGCGCGACGGCGCGGCCGGTTTGAAAATGGGAACGGTGATGGGTTTGTTGCCGGCGTTGCTGGTCAGCTCAAGCATGGCTGTTAGATCATCGCCGGCAGGCGCGCGGTTCCAATCGATGCTGACCCACAGCCGCTGTTCGGTGGCGAAGGTGCCGGAGGTCTGATCGAGCTGGACCCACGGCTGCGAAGGTTTTGCCGACCACTGAATGTTCCCCTTGCCGGTGTTGTAGAGATCCACGAAGCGCTTGCCCTGGGTATAGACGCTCAAGTCGGCCAAGGTTTGCGGCGCGCCGCCTTCAAGGGCCACGCCCAAGGCCGCCGTCCCCTTGCCGGCGAAATTGCTGAGCGGCGGCATGTCGAATTGGTGGAACTGATTGCCCCACGGCCCTGGGGCCGGGCTCATCATGTGATTCCACTTGTTGCCGGCGGTGACGAGGCCGGTGTTGTAATGAGCGGTCAGTTTAATGATGCGGGCAGCGGCGTCCTTCGCTTTGGCGGCATCTTCTCTGGCACAGGCGCGGCCTTCGTTTCCGTGGCGCGTGCTCTTGTCGGCGAAGATGACCTTGCGGTTGATCAAGCTGGCGCACTGGACCGGATAGAGCACCAACTGGAAGAAGGCGTCCTGGCGGGCCGGCGGCAGTTGGTCGTAAATCACCTGGGCGCGGCGGGCGATGGCGTCGTATTGGTCCACCCGTTGCATC
>CAINDV010000736.1 GCA_903847485.1 uncultured Verrucomicrobiota bacterium | reverse complement strand
GCTCCTGCCGAGCCGTTCGGTAAGATCATTGCCGCTGTCGTTGAGGCTCGGCAGGAGCCTCGCCCTACCACGACCGGCGTTTTCACACACGCGCTATAGGCATTTCATGGACAGGGTTCGCTAGGTTCTCGGCGCTCGCGTTTGCGTCCGGAGGGTCTGGTAATTAGCTTTGGCCGGTGGCGTTGGCTCCCAGGTTGGGTGGCTGGCGCTGTGGGATGGGAGTGACACTATGAACGACAACAGCCAAAAGCTGACCGCAGCCGTCAGCGTGTTTTTGATTCTGGCCACCGTGATGTGGGGCGTGCTGAACTTGGGCGATGGGTTGGACAGTTCGCGTCCGCCGGAAGCCACATCGGGCGCGGATGTCCCCGGTGACAGTCAGAAGGTCGCCGCGCGCCTTTGGCAAGACCCTTTCGAAGCTATTCAGGCGGTGTCCGAAAAGGGCGATCCTACTAAGTCCGGGACCAATGCTCCGGCGACGTCGGTGGCGGCGGCGAGTTCCCTGCGAAACCAACTCGCGGCGCGGACCAATCACGGCGTGGTCATTCTGGGCGTCATGTTGGAAGGCACCGCCTTCCCTGCGGACAAGGAGACGCGGCGCCGGTTGCGCTACGCTACGGAGGTGGCGTTGCTGAACGCTGGGTTTGGACCCGAGGATCGCAACCATGTGGGGGTCCAGCGCCTGACGGTCACGAATCTGGCGGCGGCCGGGGAATGCACGGTGGCCTTTGAATGGTTCGGTGCCACCGTGCGTTCGTCATGGCCGCAGAGCGCCCTGGTGTTATGGCTGCGGGAGGAGGATTTTGCCCGGAAGCCGCTGCCGACCTTGGGGGAAGTCCTCCAACAACTCGGCCTGAGCGCGCGGCCGGCGGACGCTCAGTTTTACCTTATCGGCCCGCGGTCGTCGGACACGTTGCGCGCGCTGGCGGAGGCGGAGCCGGGGGAATTCTGCCAGCAACTTGCGACCAACGGGTGCTTCCGCATCCTGTCGCCCGAGGCGACGGTGCCCGATCAACTGCTGTTTCAAAGTGCGATGTCCAACAGCGCGCCAGCTTGGGCGTTCAGCCGGCCGGAGATGCAGCGCCGCTGCCGGGAAGTGCTGGGGACCAATATCTTCGAGAACTGGATCGCGACGGACTGGCAATTGGCCGAGCGGTTGGTGAAGGAGTTGGCCAATCGCGGTGGGCGCGGGTCAATGACCGCCGGCGATGTCGTCGTGGTGGTGTCCGAGGCGGACACGTTTTATGGCCGGTCTATGCCGGTGGTGATCGAGCAGGCGCTGCAGGCCCGCCAGCCGCGGTGGCCCGGGTCGAATCTCTGGCGCTTCAGCTATCTGCGGGGGTTGGAAGGCATCAAGCCGGCGAGCGTCGAGAAAGCGGCGGCCAAGCCCGCGTCGTCGCCGGAAGTACTGGTCGCCGCTGCCTTGGAAGTCAAAGGCGAGCGGTCGGAAGGCGAGGCGCAGAAGGATTACGCGCTGCGGTTGGGCGAGTTGCTGGAAGACCAGGACACGGCGTTGCGCAGCCAGCGGGGAAGGATTCTGGCCGTCGGGCTGACCGGCAGTGATCTCTACGATAAGTTGGTGCTGCTCCACGCGCTGCGACGGCGGTTGCCGGAGGCGCTGTTTTTCACGACGGACCTAGATATGCGGTTGTGCGGGCCAGAGGAGGTCCGCTACACGCGCAATCTTCTGGTCGCCTCCAGCTACGGCGTGGATCCGCAGCCGCCGGGCGGGCGCTTCCTGCCGTTCCGCGATCTGTACCAAAGCGCGGTGTATGCCGCGTGCGGCGCGGCGGTGAGCAAGGCCCGCGGGCAAGACCGTCAACCCGCGGCGCTGGATCTCGCGGGCCATCTTTATGAAATCGGGCGGCACGGCCCGGTGGAACTGGATCCCCCCAGTCGCGTCTTCAGCCTTGAGCCGATGCGGGTGCTGCGCGAGTTAGCTGGCTGGCTGGTGGTGGCGGTGCTGGGCGTGGTGGCGCCACTGTGGTTTGCGTCCACGTTGCTCGTCGCGCTGAGACGATCATTGGGCGTGGAGCGGGCGGGGGCGAAGCGAGCCGCCCGGGGAGTGCGGGCGAAATCGCTGCTCCTCCTGGCGGGCGGCGCGGTGGTGGCGGCGGTGATTCTGGTGCAGTTCGCATGGGTGATTTCCGGGCTGCCGGGCGAGGAACCGTGGAGCTTCACCGAGGGCGTGAGCATCTGGACCACGGAGTTCATCCGCTTTGGGGCGTTGCTGCTCGCGCTGGGCTTTCTCCGGTTGGCGCCGCGCGCCCATAAGCGCCATAGCCGCACGCTTTGGAACGAGTATTTCTCGCGGCACGACGGCGCGCGTGCGGCCGGGCGGATGGGATCCACCTGGCGCCTGGGGCTGCGCTTTCTGCGGGCGAATATGCGGGCCCGACGCGGGCCGGGGAGGTGGCGCGGTTGGCTGGCGGACTTGCGGCGCAACTCGATCAATGGCTGGCGTCCGCCGCGGGTGAACGGAGAGGTGGACGCCCGCGCACTCTTCAAGGGCTATGCGGTGCGTGGGATGATTTTCAACCGGTTCCTGCGCGTGGCATTCTGGACCGTGATTTATTTCGGTTTCCTGGCTGCGGTCGTCCTGGGAGTGTCCGGTCCACCGACGCGATTATGTGTGCGCGGCCCGTGGTCGGCGGGGCTGGATCTGCTCATACTCGGAGGCACGGTCTGGGGGTTCCTGTTTGTGCTCTTTTACGCGCTGGACGCGGCCCGCTTGACCGGGCGGTTGCTCTACTGCCTGGGCGACGGCCCGACGCGCTGGCCCGCCTGGCTGGCGGAGAAGTGGGCGCGGCGCAAGTCGGTGCGCCCGGCGGACCTCGATGGCTGGTTGGACGTGCGATTTGCCGCCGACAAGACACGCGAAACTGGCCGGCTGATGTTCTATCCCTTCCTGATCTTCCTGCTGCTGCTCGTCTCCCGGAATTCCTACTTCGAGAACTGGTCGTGGCCGGGGAGCCTGGTGGCGGTGTTCATGTTGAACTTCATTCTCGCCGCGGCCTGCTGGGGATTGGTACGTCACTCCGCGCAACACGTCCGGCGGGAGGCCTTGCAGAAAATTGAGCAACTCGTGGTCGGCGTGCGTACCGGCGCGGAAGAGCAGATTGCACTGTCGCCGACGGGCACGGGCGGGGGGCCGGGCTGCGCGCGGGAGGATTACGCCAAGCGGCTCGACGGCTTGCGCGAGGAGATATTGGCCGTGCGGCACGGGGCCTACACGCATTGGATTCAAGATCCCACCTACATCGCCCTCTTCGTGCCTACGGGCATAACGGGAATTCTGACGGTCCTGCTGCATTACTGGCTCAGCCGGCCGTGAGGCGGGAAGGGTGCGTTCCTGCGGTGGCGGCTTAGCCCGAATTCCGAGGTCGAGTGATGAATGACGAATGACGAAAGAATGACGAAGTCCGAAGCACGAAACCCGCTGAATTCTTGGTTGGACGCGACGCGAGACTCGGCACAGAACCTGACATCCGGCGGCGGCGATTCGTCATTCGGTTTACTGGCTCCATTCGTCATTCGTCATTCGGCTTCGGAGTACGGTTTGGAACTCCTGACCCGCAGCAGTGCTTTTGAACTCGCTTGGAAATGGACTGCGCCGGGCCGCCGGGCGGGAACCCGGCCTGCAACGCCAGCCGCCGCCCTGTAGGCCCGGTGCCCTCACTGGGCGGCCCCCCGTCCGATTCCGCGGGGATAAGAGTTCCGGGCTACCTTCCGCGCGCCAGCGCCGCCTCCCGGCCATCGTGGCTCAGCCGCACCATGCTCCACGCACCGACGGCGATGTCCGTAAGGAAACCCGTGATGAACCAGCCTATTCCCAGCGCGACCAGCGCGTCCTCCAGCGGGCCTACGGAAGTGGCCAGCAGTCCGATCAGCGCGACAAACACCGCCCCCGGCAACACCAGCACGAAGAGCAGCGTGCGGATGAAAGCGCGAGTGGCGTTGGGGGCGGTCAGTCCTTGCCACAAGCCCACCCAACTCAGCGCGTAGCAGTCGAGAAGAAACATCACCGTCGCCAACAGCACGAGCACGAATTGTCCTACTCCAGCGGGATCGTTGGGCAGCACGACCAACCAGTGCCAGGCCAGCGCGAGATCAAACGCCACCAGCGCCAGCACCGGCAGCAGGAAGCGTCGCCGCAGTCCTGCCAGCCACGCGCGCCAGACGGCCTTTTCGCCCTGCGGGATGACGAAGAGAATTTCCAGCGCCCCGCTGTCCCGCTCGCGCAGGAAGGCGCGACTCGCGGCGGCAGCCACCGACACTTTGAAAAGCGCGTGTAGGGCATAGGCCACGAGCAGCAAGTCGAAACCAGCGAACGCCGGGTTGTGATCGAGGCTGGGCGGGAGCAGGAGGATCAAAGCGATGCCACCCGCCATCAGCCACGACGAAACCGGTCCCCCGAGTTGCCGTCGCGCCAGCCAGTCGAGTGGTAGCAACGCGGCCTGAAGCGGCGTCGGCCGTCGGCTGCGGGCGCGGGTGAAACGCGGTAGTCGTTCGGGACGTTCCTGCCAGGCAAAAGGCAGCGCGACGCTGGCCACGACCAGGCACAACCACGCGGCACCGTGGCTCAGGATGAGCGGGTGGAAGAAGGCGGTGGAGTCGGTTGCGTAGTCCGCATCCGGCACCGTCCAGAACGGCATTCCCGGACTGGCAAGCGGGTTCAACACCAACAAGGCGGCGTTTCCGGTGCCGCTCAGCCAGTGACTGAAGCCCGGGAGCAGCGCGCCGCAGCCGAGGACGACGAGTAGTGCCGCGCCGAAAGCCCGGCGTCCATCGCGGGCCAGCGCGGAGCAGAGGACAGTCACGGCCAGTGAGCAGAAGAGCAGGTTCACCAGCGCCGCGCTCATGCGGAGGAATTCGCCGCCGGACACCCCGCCGAGAAAGAACGCCACCGCCGTCACCGGCATCACCGCCAGCAGGCAATGCACCGCCGGCATGGCCAGCGCCACGCATTTGCCCGCCACGATGTCGTGGCCGCGGAGGTCCGTCAGGAAGAGCAGGCCCAGCGTGCCGGCGCGTTTTTCCTCCGCCAGGCTGTCCGCCAACAGGCAAGGCCCGGCGAGCAGGCAAAGCACGAAGCTGACGGCGGCGAGGGTCTTGAACAACGGGGGGCCGAGTTCCGCCGGGGCCGCGCCGTCGAGGAGGTAAACCGTGACCAAGCCGGTGCTCAGGATGGCTATGGCCAGGCCGGTGCCGGAGCGAAGCCAGTAGAGCAGCGGACGCCGCGACAGCACCAACAGTTCACGATGCGCGACGGGCAGGAGGTTCATGCCGAGGCCGGCGGTTTAGCCGAAGACGATGGCGAGAGCGATAATTGCAGCGATGACCAGGTTGAGGAGCAAGCCCACGCCGGCAAGGCAGGCACCCGCGAACAGACGTCCGCGGGCGGCGTTCCAGTGGCCGCCTTTGCTGACCACCACCGCCCGGAAATCGGCAAATGCCAGCAGCGCCGTGACGATGCTCACCAGCGGAATGAGGCTCCACCAACCCAGCGCGAAACAGCGCAGCGAGCGGCGGAGCATCTCGGACTTGGGCATGTCGGCGGCGGCATTCATGGTCGGAGCGCAGCGGGGGAATTCGTGGCGAAGGCGTTGAGACGCTTGGTCTGTTGCTGCTCGACGAGGCGTAGTTCGCGGCGGAGCCAGGTCACGCTGTGGTTGTTGGCGGCCGACACCACGAGCAACATCGCGATTAGGCCCAGCAGCATAATCAGCGCCGAGCCGCGCTGGTGGCCGGAAGAGGTGGTCGGGAGTGTTTTCATGGGTTGGTTTTCTTGGGTGGCACGGCTGCGAAGGTGAAGAGCGGGCGCATTCGCGCCTGCTTCTGCACCGGTTGCAGCTCCAGTTCCCAGCGCCAGGCGTTGACTTGCGCGCGCGGTTCGAGGGACATGCGGGAGCTTTTCACCTTGGCCAGGAGCGTGACTTCCGGGGCGTCGGAGCGAGGCTGAAACAGAAGCGTGTTAGTGGCGAAGCGATAAACGGTTTCGCCCGCCGCAGTTGGGATGCGGACCTGCTCGCCCTCGGCCTCCGCGATGACGCGGATCGGCCCACTGGCGCGGCGGATGTCGGCTCGCCAGCGCTCGCCGGCGTGGATGGCGCGTACGATGTCGTCGGAGTTGCGCTGAATCGCCCGGCTTTGGTCCCACGCCTTCGCCAGCGTGAATCCGCCGATGGAAATGATGACGCCGAGGAGGCCGATATAGACGAGGCATTCGATGAGCGAAATGCCGCGCTGGGAGCGGCGCGTAGGACAGGCGTCGCGCCTGTCTCTGACATCAAGAGAAGACGGCGGTGGTGGATGATCCCCCGCTAAAGGAAACGCGCACCGGTTCGTGAGGAGAGGGGTTGAAGATGGAGACAGGCGCGACGCCTGTCCTACGCGTTCCGCCGCCGTCAGGTTTCGGATTTCGGGCTTCGGGTTTCCTTCGGATTTCGGATTTCGGATTTCGGATTTCATCTTTTCACCTCCCTCACGACGGCACCGACGCCGCGGCGCCGATCGGGCTTCCATTCCAAGCGGAGCAAGTTCGTGGTGATGGTGAACTGGCAGCGGCCCGGCGGCAGGTTCGTGGCGGCGGCACTGCGCAACGGATAATCGTGAGTGCCGGGCGCAAAGGCGCGCCATTCGCCGGCGACGAGGATTTCCATCTCGCCGTCCACCAGTTCCATCGCCACGGCGCGTTCGTAGCTGACGCGCAGCAGTCGGGCGTCGGACAGGAACGAGTACGCCAGCGGAATCACAGCGACGAAGAGGATCGCCAGGGCCACGATCAACTCCGCGATGAGGAAGCCCGAGGCGGCGCGTGGCCGGGGAGCGCGGTCGTGGGGTCGCAGCGAGGAATGAAGTTGGCCGGTTACCATAGCGTTCCGATGGTGATGAAGTGGGTCAAGATGCCGAAAACGCCAGCGCAGACGCAGCCCACGACCACGCCGTTCACCACAACCAGCGTCGTGGAAAGGATGTGCGCGGCGGTCTGTTCCTGCTGGAAGGCGCGGGCGTCCAGCGCCTCCAGCCAGCCGCGGAGGGCGCGGAGAAAACCTCCGTGGGCGTGAACGGCATTGGTGAGCCGCCACTGGAATTCCCCCGCCGGGTCAAGCGCGTGGACGGCGGAGGTCAGCGGTTCGCCTTGGGCGAGTTGCTCTCCGGCGCGGGCGGCGCGACAGCGGAAAATTTCGTTCGCTGTGCAGTCGGCGGCGAGACGCAAGGCCGTGGCCTCCGGCACGCCGTGATCGAGCAGAACGGCGAGCATCGCGGCGAAGTTGCGCTGCATCCGCTTGCGTTTCCACGGCACGCGCCAGGCCAGCCAGTCAGGGAAGGCGAACGAGCGGCAGCGGAGCTTCGCGGCGACGGTCGGGCCGGCGGCGTAGAAAATAGCGGCGACGAAGAATGCCAGCAGAAACACGAGTTCCACCCACAAGCCGCGGCGCAAGCTGATGTCGAGGAAAGAGAACCAACCCGTCTGCCCTTCGTCGAACATGCCTTCCATGATCTCGCGAAACTTGGGCAGGACAAAGACGAGGAGCGAGTAGAACATCCACAGCGCGATAGGCGCCAGGCCGAGCGCCAGCACCAGGAAGTAGTTGAGCGCGCTGCTCAGGTTGGAACGTGCGTCGCGGAGTTGCGCCCGGCAGGCCGGCAGCACGGCGCGGAGATCGCCCAACTCGGCACCGGCCTGGAGCATCGCAGTGACCGGCGCGGGCAGCAGCCGCGAGACTTTGCGGAGCGCCTCTCCGAGGCGGTCGCCCTCTTCGATGTAGGCCGCGACCAGGTGGAACAGCACGCCGGGCGAACGGTCGCGAGAGTCAGCGATTTCCACCAGCGTCGCCTCGATGGGCCGGCCCTGGCGGAGACAGTTCTCCAGCAAGTGCAGGAAGAAGCGCGCGCGCTCCTGCCGCCGCACCGGCAGCGAGAGCAGGTGGTAGGCGGCGTAGCCCAGCAGCGCCAGCGGCAGGGCCGCAGCCGCAACGTAAATGCAGACGCCAAACACCAGTTCCAAGGCATCACCAAACAGGATGGGGAAAGCGGAGTTCATTGGTGGCTCCTTACCACTCGCCCAGGCCGCCAAGCATCTGCATGAAAACCAGGTACATGCTGCCGATCAAGTAGGCTTGAAGCAGTACCAGAATGCCGACGCCCAGCACCGCGATGGGCAGGGCGGCGTAGAGGAGAATCTCGGCGCGATGCGCGGCGCGGGCTTCGTAGATTTCCGCCGCCTGCTGGAAGCCCGCCGTCAGATCTTCACGGGCGCTGTCCACGAGCCAGACGAAGAGCGGCGGGAAAAAGCGTCCGCCAGCGGCGACGGCCGAGAAGCGGCTGACGCCCTCTGCCAGGTTGCGCCGCCAAGCGGTGAGATCGGCGCGCAACCGGTTAGGCGGCTGGAGTTCCTCCAGCACGCCGACCGCTTCGGGAAACGGGATGCCGCCCTTGAGCAGGAGATTCGAGGCGAGGGCGGTTTGCGCCAGACGGGCTTCGCGGAAAGCGGGCAGCCGGTCAAGCAGGCGCTGACGCAGCCGGGGCGCGAAGGCCAGACCGAGCATGGCCAGCAGCGGCACCGCGAACAGCGCCGGGAAGACCCAGGCATTCAGGAGCAGCGGGATCGCCAGCCGGGTGGCAGCCGGCAATTGCATGCCCTCGTACATTCCTTCCACGGTCTCCAGCCATACTGGCAGGACAAACCGGGTCGCCAGCAGCCAAAGCAGGAGCGACAGCACGAAGGCGGCGACCATCACGAGCACCGGATACACCATCAGCCCTTTCAGCCGCGCCCAAAGAGCGTGCTGACGTTGGAAGTAATCGGCCAGCAGCGTGAGCGAGGCGGACAGGTCGTTGCTCTTGGCGCCGATCACCAGGAGACGCTGGTAGAGACCCGGCAGCTTGCGCCGCGCGAGGGCATCGGCAAGCGGCGTGCCCTGCGCAAGGTCGGCTTCGAGCGCCGTCAGTTCCGTGCGCAGGGTTCCGCGGCGCAAGCCGGTGCAAAGCTGGCGCAACGCGCCTTCCAGCGGGATGCCGTCGCGCAACATCGCGGCGAGTTGCTGGTTGAAGAATGCAAATTCATCGAGGTTCATAGGCCAAAGAGACGGCGGTATTCGGGGTCGTTGGTGACGCCTTGTTCAACAAGTTTCTGCGCGGCGGCGGCGAGCGGAATCTCCGGTGCGACGCTGGTGTAGTCTCGCCGGCGGAGCGGATCGCGGAGGGCGTCAGTGACCGGGAGCCATTCCACCAACGGCACGCGACCTTGGTAGCCGGTGCGGAGACAAGCATCGCAGCCCGTGTCGTGGCAGGCGGGGCAGAGGCGGCGGACGAGGCGCTGGTTCAGCACGAGGTCCACCGCGGACGCTACGGCCGAGTGATCCGGGCACATTACTTCGAGCCGCTCGAACACGCCGCGACACGAGCCAGCATGGAGCGTGGAGATGACTAGGTGCCCGGTCAGCGCGGCCCGGACAGCGATGCTGGCGGTGGCTTCGTCGCGAATCTCGCCGATGACGAGCACCTGCGGATCCTGGCGGAGTAGATGGCGGGCGGCTTTCGCGAAATCTAGGCCGATGGCGTCGTTGACCTCCGTCTGCATGATGCCCGGAATGACCTGCTCGGCCGGGTCTTCCACAGTGATGATGTGCCGTCCGCCGTCTTCCGCAAGTTGCCGCAGGCAGGCATAGATCGTCGTCGTCTTGCCGCTGCCGGCCGGGCCGGTGAGCAGCAATAGGCCGGCCGGTTGGTGGAGGAATTTCTCCAGTGCGGCGCGGGCCGGCTCCGGAAAGCCCAAGTCGCCCAGCCCCTGAATCACGGCGGTTTGGAACAGGCGCAGGACAATTTTCTCGCCGGTAACCGTCGGGTAGGTAGCGACGCGAAGGTCATGCCGGGCTTGGACCTCGGCTGCGTTAATGCGGCCATCCTGCGGGAGCGATTCCTGGTAAGTCTTGAGCCGGGCGAGAAACTTGATGCGGCCGAAGACGCGCTCGGCGAGGTCGCCGGACAGTTCTTTGGCCGGCGTCATGAGGCCGTCGAGGCGGAAGGCGATTTCCGCCTTGCCGGCGCGCATCTGGAGGTGGATGTCGCTGGCACCCGCAGACTCGGCCTTGTGGATCAAGTCTTCCACGAAGGCCGGGGCGGATTCGACTGCCACTGATGGTGTTAGCTTAGGTTTCACGACTACTGAAGAGGCCCAGTAATACTGCGCGTCTTCGCAGTGATAGACAACCGCGCTGCGGCTTAGTCACGCGGAAACTTTGCGCTACCGGCGCGCGGCACTCAGCACTTGGGGGCGCTCGGCGGCAGTAAGCTTGCGCCACTGACCGGCGGGCAGGTCGCCGAGGCGAAATTGGCCGATGCGAACGCGCAGGAGCCGCAGCGTCGGGTGGCCGATAACGGCAGTCATGCGGCGGACTTGGCGGTTGCGGCCTTCGGTAAGTTCCAGCCCGAGCCAGCAATCGGACACGCTCTTACGGAAGCGGATAGGTGGGTCGCGGGGAGCGATGACTGGCTGCGGCTCCAATAGCCAGGCGCGGCAGGGCAGGGTGGGTTGACCTTGGATGACGACGCCGGGTTCGAGTTGGCGGAGGGCTTCGGGAGAAGGAATACGTTCAACTTGAACCCAATACTCTCGGGTGTGGCTACGGAGCGGATGGAGTAGTCGTTGGTTCAACTCCGCTTCGTCGCTGAGAAGCAGCAGGCCCTCGGAATCGGCGTCGAGGCGACCAATGGGATAGACGTTTTTCGGAAAGCCAAATTCCGCCAGCGGGCGGTTCGGCGAACCATCGGGCGTGAACTGCGACAGCACGCCGTAGGGTTTGTGGAAGGTAATGAGCACGCTGCCAGCGTAGCGCAGAGGGTGCCGTTAACCAAGACTCGAACCCGCCCCAGCGCGAACACGCCGCGATCTGGAGCGGCGGGGAAGCGGCCCACTCATCTACGAAGACGTTGCTCGCGCCTCCCCCAAGCGGCCAGCCAGATATTCGGCGGATGCCAGCGAGGAATCGGCGTTCCTACGAAGGGGTTACTGTGCGGGTTTTTGAAACAGGGCTGTTGTCTATCCGTAACTATTCAGATCTAACTCCGCAGTCGAATGACGAAAGAATGACGAATGAAGTCCGAAAACCGAATGACGAAGCGCCGCCGCCGGCGGTTAGGTTCTGGGCCAAGTCTCGCGCCCGGCCCAACAAAAAATTCAGCGTCCTGTGTGTGGCACGCAGACAGGCGGGTTTCGGGCTTCGAACTTCGTCATTCTTTCGTCATTCGTCATTCGACTGCGGAGTTCGGGCTAACAGATCAGTCTATCCTTCGAGAGAGCGAGAGAGCGCCGGTGGTAAGTTCGGACTTGAAATGAGGGACAACGTCGAGTACGGTCAGCCCAGTTGATCCAGTTTATATGAAAAATCATCGTCTTGCGGGGAAATTCGAGTTGTGCGCGGCTTTGGGTCTGATCTGGCCGGCCGCGTTGCCGGCGCAGATCACCATCGTCGCCGCTGACATGTTCAACCAGCCCGGCCAGTACTACAAGGCTTACGCGAACGCCACCAACAACACCAGTGTCAGCGTCAGCGGGATGCTGGGTACGCCGGGCGGTCCTCAGCTCTGGGATTTTACCAGCGGCCCTGCCGAGGTGATCTACCGTTTCGATTACCTGGCAGCGACCAATGCGCTCCACGGCGCGGCTTTTGTGGCAGTGGGAGCACAGATGGCGGAGCAAAAAACGGACGTGTCAGTCGCAGTGCCGCAGGCTTGGTTGTATTTCACCCAGAACCCGACCATGGGGCGGATGACCTATGGCTTCTACGACCCCGGTTTCGCTGCGGGTATCGGGGGCGACCAAGAGCAGGAGGTTTTCAGTTCCGCGCTCAACGATTTTCCCGCGACGATTCAGTATGGGACCGCCTGGAGTTGCTCCACGACGTTCACGAATACCATCACCTTTGGCGACCCAGAGGATCCTTCAGGCGGCTTCTTCTCGATGGACCTGCTCATTGCTTACTCGGCTACCGCCATCGTGGACGCCTACGGCTTGGCCAATTCGCCGGGGCTCGACTTTGGCGACTGTCTGCGCGTCAACGAATTGGTGACCTACGACATCAGCTACGACAGCGGCGACGGGTTTGAGCACTTGAGTACCGACTACGTGCGCAATTACTACTGGCTGCGGCCCGGCCGTGGCATCATCGCCCAGGTGACTTCCCAACAATCCAGTGGCGTGCCGCCCGACGACAACTTCCTCACGGCGGCCGCGGTGTTGCGCATGTTCGAGACCAATCACCGGGATAGCGGTGCCCCTGATACGGGCGGCGGCATTCAAGGGTTCAAAATGACCCTGGGAAAGACCAGCGCCCTGCTGCAATGGACCTTCCTGCCGTCGGTAACCCGCTACCGGGTGGATTACACCACCAACCCAACCGGTGGCTGGCAGCCCCTTGGCAGCCCTACGACGAACAACTACGTCATTGACTTCGCTGCCGGCAAACCGGCCACGCCGGTCCGCTTCTACCGTGTCGTGGGACTGCCATAAGGCTCGCCGCCGAACCCGTCCGCGTGAAGACCTCCTCCACCCATCCTAACTCAGTAACCTTCCGCTATGTCCGGGTAGGTGGGCAAGTGAAGCCGCGTGACCGTGCCGGGTTCACCTTGATCGAACTCCTGGTAGTTATCGCGATCCTTGCGCTGCTGGCGGCACTGCTGCTGCCGGCGCTCTCCGCCGCCAAGGAGGCTGGTCGCACCGCCCGCTGCCAGAGCAACCTGCACCAGATCGGGCTGGGGTTGATGATGTACGTGGATGACTACCACGCCTATCCGATTTACACCTTCGATCAGAGCGGTTTCCTCATCCCTCTGGGCTTTTGGCACGAGCGGCTGCGGCCTTACACCCGGAGCGACTGGACTAACGATCTTTACCGCTGCTCGTCCTATAAGGGCTTGACGCTCCCGGGCAATGACATCGCCGATCCGCTCGGCAGCTACGGCTACAACGCCAACGGCACCCAGTTCGCCTTCAGCCCGTTCGGTCTGGGTGGTTATCTGACCGATCCTTATGACTGGGATTCTGCGGTCGCCATCCGCGAGTCCGAGGTTACCACGCCAGCGGACATGATCGCGCTGGGCGACGCCAACCAGATGTGGCTGCTCTCGCCGGTGCTCAAGGCGTATTACGGCATCACCGGGCCGACCACCTACAGTGGCTATGCCCGGCTTGACATCAACTCTTGGCTGCGTTCCACGGCGTCGGGCTTTGGAGGTGCCGCGGGCATCCAGCAAGCCAGCCAGGCACGGCACCGACGGAAGCTCGAAATAGTGTTTTGCGACGGCCACGTCGAGGGACTGCGCCCCGAGAAACTCTTCGATAAGTCGGACCCCAACTTGCGCCGCTGGAACAACGACAACCAACCCCACGCCGACCAACTCTTGAGGTGAGCAGGCACTCCGCCGATGAGGACGACTATCCGGTGAGTTTTGCGCAACGCAAGTCATGGAGACTGCCCCGAGGAACCTGGTTTCCCTGCGCCTCAGCAGTTCTCATGAAGGCCTGGTCATCCCCCGCCGGGTGAGGGCACCCGGCCTACAAGAGAGCGGTTTTGTGGAGGTGTAGGCCG
>CAINDV010000735.1 GCA_903847485.1 uncultured Verrucomicrobiota bacterium | reverse complement strand
GGCAAGCTGGCCGCCCAACACGGTTTCAAGCTCGTCTCCGAACCCTCGCTGGCGATCCAACCATCGGTCTAGTCGCCCCAACGCATGTCCCGCCAACCTGAAAAATTGCCCGACGCAAGAGCTGCCCCGAGCGCTGGAACCGAGATCAGCCCTGGCAGGTTCATGGGCAGAACGGCTGACAAGCGGGCGGTTTTGTGAGGTATAGGCCGGGTGCCCTCACCCGGCGGGGGTTGTCCGGGGCATAATGAGAATTGCTGGGCCAGGGCATCTGGGGCTTTACTTCCCGCGGCCGCTCAGGTAATCAGACCGCCGCAAAGCCTATGAACAAGCGTCTTTTTCTCCTGTTGCCAATCGTGCTGCTGGCCGGTTGTGCCGCGCGTATTACCAACCTCACGCCGCAGCAGCTCGTGCGGAATGAAACGCATCTGTACCCGATCGAGGTGGCCATGAAGAGCCGGCAGCAGGCGCTGGTCTGGAAGAGTCTCCAGCCCTACGTGGTGGTCGACACAGACTTTTACCCCATGCGCCCGCAGCCGCTCATGACCAACCGCTGGGAGGCGCTGGTGCCCATTCCGGCGAGCAACAGCCTGGTCCATTACTACTTCAAGTTCGATTTCCTTGTCAACCGCATGGGCCCGCGCCAACCGGACAGTGCCGCGTCGGAGACCTATTCGCTGCGCTTGCTCGAATCGAAGTGATCGCCGCGCGGGCTGCGCCGGCCCCGGGCCGCCGGGGAAGCGCCGTGCGGGGAGGTTTATTTCGCCCGCCGCCTCTGCTATTTTGAAGCCGTGACTGCGCCTGCGGTAGTTCTTTCCATCGTCATCCCCGTCTTCAACGAGGCGGAGGTGCTGCCGCAACTGTTCGCCGAGCTGGGGCGCGTTCGGGCCGGGGTGCTGCGCGGCGAAGGCCCGTTGGAAATCATCCTCGTGGATGACGGCAGCAGGGACGCCACTTGGAGCCTCATCGCCGCCCAATGCCGGCGCGATCCCGCCTGCGTCGGGGTGAAACTTTCCCGCAACTTCGGCCACCAACTCGCGCTCGCCGCCGGCTTGGAAACTGCCCGCGGCGAGGCGGTGGTCTCGATGGACGCCGACTTGCAGGATCCGCCCGACGTCATCCCCGAACTGCTCGCCGCGCACCGGCAAGGCTACGATGTGGTGTATGCCACTCGCGCCAGCCGGGGGCAGGAACCGTGGGGAAAACGCGTGACGGCCCGGTGGTTTTACTTTGCCATCGAGAAGCTCAGCGGCGTGCCGATCCCGCGCAATACCGGCGACTTCCGCCTGATGAGCCGGCGTGCGCTGGCCGAGCTGGCCCGTCTGCATGAGGCGCATCGCTTTTTGCGCGGCCTGGTGCCGTGGATTGGTTTTCCGCAAACCCAGATCACCTACGACCGCGGCGACCGGGCGGCGGGCGAGACGCATTATCCGTGGCACAAGATGCTGCGGCTGGCGGTGGACGGCATCGCCTCGATGTCCATGGCACCGCTGCGGCTGGCGTTCGCCGTCTCGCTCGGGCTGTTCGCGGTCTTCGTCGGCTACATCCTCTACGTGCTCTTCAAGCACTTTGTCCTGGGCGAACTGCTGGTGCCCGGCTGGACCTCGATCATGTCGGCTATCACGATTTTCGGGACGATTCAGCTCTTGCTCCTCGGCGTCTTCGGCGAATATCTCGGCCGGGTTTATGAACAGGTGAAACACCGTCCGCTCTACATTATCCAGGAAATCCAGCGCGCCGCCCCGGAGGGCGCGCCGCCCTGTTCGCCATGACTTCTACGTCGAGCCAGCTCACGCCTTTCGCTCCTCCGCCTGCGGCGGAAACCCGCACCAACACCCTCGCCACCGCGATCTCGCTTCTGGCCGTGGCGACCGTTTTCCGCCTCTGGTACGCGACGCAGTTGGGCTTGGCCGCTGACGAGACTTATTACTGGATGTGGTCGCGCCACCTGGCCGCGTCCTACACCGACAAAGGCCCCGTCATCGCGTGGCTCATCGCGGCGGGCACCTGGTTGTTTGGCGACACGGCGTTTGGCATCCGCTGGCTCGGCGTGCTGATCAGCGCCGGCACCGGCTGGCAGATTTTCCGACTGGCCCGCCGGCTCTACGGCGATCACATCGCGATCTGGTCCCTGCTGGTGGCGTCGGTCATTCCGCTGTTCGCCGTCGGCTCGATCATCATGACGATTGACACGCCCAGCGTCTTCTGCTGGGTCTGGGCGACGAATGTGTTTCTGACCGCTCTCGAAACCGGCAAAGTCCGGCACTGGGCCGGCCTGGGCCTGGTCATCGGCGTGGGCTTCCTGGCGAAATTTACCAACGGCGTGCAACTGGGCTGCCTCGCGCTGTTCCTGCTGTGGTCCGCGCCGCACCGGCGATTTCTTTTCAGCCGGCAAAGCGTCGTGCTGGGGCTGACGTTCGCGCTGTGCTCGCTGCCGATTCTCTGGTGGAACATGCAGGTCGGCTGGCTGCACGCCGCGGCGCTGCACTCGCGCAGCGGGCTGGAAAATTCCTTCCGTATCCGCCCGATGCAACTTCTCCGCTTCCTCGGCGAAGAGGTGGGCGTGCTCTCGCCCCTGCTCGGCCTCGGCATGGCGGTCGCGGCGGTCGGGCTGTTGTTCCGCCGCCACCGCGATGAGCGCGTGCGGTTCCTGAGCTGCCAATTTTTTCCACTCTTCGCCATTTTCACGTTCTTCAGCCTCAGCACGGCGGGCAAATCCAACTGGCCCGCGCCAGCCCTGACGGCCGGCGTCGTGCTGCTGGTGGTCTTCTGGCGGGACGTGGCACAACGCCGGCCCGGCTGGCGCTGGGCGGTCTATGCGGCGCTGGGCATGGCGATGGCCATGACCGTGGCGCTCCATGCGCTTCCCTTCGTCCCGCTGCCGAAGAAACTCTCCGTGTTGACCAAGCGTTCGCAGGGCTGGGAGGATTTGGCCGCGCACGTGGACCGGGCGCGCAAGCTTTACGACACGCCGCTGCTCATCGCCAACCACTACTCGCAGGCGAGCCTGGTGCAATTCCATTTGCCGGATCACCCGAAGATTTACCAGCCCACCGGGTGGCATCCCCAGTTCAAGTTGTGGGGCGAATATCAACTCAAGCCCGGCACCCGCGCCCTGTTCATCAGCGACAACATCAAGGCCGACCCCAACGAACTGGACCATCCTCTGCAACAGGAATTCATCAGCGCCAAGCTCGTGGACGATTTCTGGACGGAATACAAAGGGCGGCCCATGACCCACCTGCGCCTTTACCTGCTGACGCGCGATTGAAGCCCCCAGCACCGTAGTGGTGCAGGCGGCCCGCCTGCGAGCGTCTGGCGGGCGTCTCGCTTGCCAGTTCGCACTGCGACCGGGACGGTCGCCGGGGCGATGGCAGCCGAAGACGGCTGCCCCACTACTCGGGGGCGGTGCTCGGATGCGTCCCGGCGGAGAACAAGTTTTTATTTTTTTTGCTTGTCCCCCGGCCGCAGTCCGCTATTGTGCTCGCGTCGGAGGCTCGAATGGCCGGTTCGTCGCATCCAAAGATTGGGTTGACAGATAGGCCTGTGGCAGGGTAGATGTGCCCGCGTCATTTCGTGCCGGTGATTGAAAACAACTGAAAATTCGGGAAACAGATTATGAATAAAATCGTCGTGTCAGCAAGTATGGTGGCTCTGGGAGCCGTGGGCCTGCAGGCCGCCGGCTACGCCCCTGGTTATTCCTCGACGGACGGGTCGAAGCCGTGGAGCGTGGGGTTGACCCTGAGTGGTTTCTACGACTCCAATCCGTTCACCTATAACTGGAATAATCCGTACAAGATCTCCAGTTGGGGCTACGAAATCAGCCCTTACCTTTCGGGTGCCTACTCGACCGATCAGACCCAGTTTGGCGCGCGTTACACGTTCGCGATGGATTACTACGAGAACTATCCGAACAACAACGCGCAGATTTCCCAGTTGTTGAATTTCTTCGTCAACCACCGGTTCAGCCAGCGGTATTCGCTGACGCTCAACGACAACTTCACTTACTCATCTGATCCGGCGGTGACGCAGACAATCGGCGGCATTCAATATCCCTATCGCACCCAGCAGGACAATCTTGCGAACTCAGGCACGATCAATTTCAACGCGCAGTTGACGGAATTGGTGTCCGTGGTCTTGGGTTACGCAAACAACTACATCAACTACAAGGAGACACCAGACGACTTAAAGGATCCTGTCAATAACCCCAATGGCGTCGGCAGTCTCGCGGCGTTGCTGAACCGGGTTGAAAACTTCCTCTCCGCCAACTTGCAGTATCAGGTTTCGGCCCAGACCATGGGGTTGGTGGGTTTCCAATACGGCTACATCGGCTACACTGGCGACGGGCCGATAGCGACAGCTCCGGACGGGACGCTCGTGATGAGCGACAGCCGCAACAGCAACAACTACTACATGTATGTCGGCGGCAGCCACACGTTCAACCCCGATTTGTCCGTGAGCTTGAAAGCAGGCGCGGTGTATGCCGACTCTTTTAACGCTCCTGGTGGGAGTTATGCCAATTGGGCTCCCTACGTGGACATGAGCTTGAACTACCAGTACAGCACCTCCGGTTCCGCCCAACTCGGATTTACGCAGACATTTGCCCAGACGTATGTTTTGGCGGCCAACTCCTCCTCCTCACAGGTCTATGTCAACGTCGGCTACGATCTGACGACCAAATTGCGCGGCAGCGTGTTGGGCCGGATGAACTATAACAAGTTCAACGCGCCGTCGGGCACTGGCTTGGATGGTGAAAACTACTATAACTGGATGTTCGGGGTGAACCTGACCTACAGCATCAGTCGTCACTTGTCCGCCGATGTTGGTTACAACTTCGACTACTTGGATGCCAGTGCCGCTCAAAAGGCCGGGATGTGGGACTACAACCGCAGCCGGGTGTATCTTGGCATCACGGCGAAGTATTGAACGCTGAGTGATCGTTTTCGGGGGCTGGAGAAAGTCATCTGGCCCCCTTTTATTTTATGGACCCGATCAAGAATCTGTCGCAGGCGGAAAGCAAACTGCACTTCCTAGATTACTGGCGAATCATTCGTGTCCGCAAGACCGTGATTCTGGCGGTGTTTCTCTTGGTGGTGATCACGGCCACCTTGGTGACCTTCATCTTGCCGGAATCGTATGCTAGCACCGCCCGGATCAAGATCGAGGGAGACGCGGCCGACATCACGCCCATCGGGGACAAGCCATACATGACGCGGGGCGGCTACGATCCCTACTTCATCCAGACAGAATTTGAGGTCATTCAGTCGAAAGTCATCCTGGATCAGGTCATTGAGAAGCTCAACCTGAACGACGACTGGGCCAAGAAATACGGGGCCGAAGGCAAGCTGAAGACCGACGAGACCATGATCCTCCTCAAGCGGACGATGGATCTGCGTCCGGTCCGCAACACCAGCATCATTGAAATCCGCGTCTATAGCGACAAGGCCGAGGAGGCGAAGAAACTCGCGCAAACGATCGCGGAGGTATATCAGGATTATCGGCAGCAACTGAGTAAGAGGAAGACGACGGGCGGCATCAAGATTCTCCAGGACCAGTTGTTGGAGCAGGAGCTGAAGGTAGGGGTGGTGCAGAAGGAAGTGGACCGACTGCGCAAGGAGTTGGACATTTCCGAGGAAGAAGCCCAAGGCGACGCTCCCTCACCGCTCATTGATCGCCGCACCCTCCTCCGGTTGGAGGAAATGCGCGTGGACGCCGAGCGCATTCTCATGGGCAAGGAGAAGCTCTTGAGCCAGCTCACCACCAAGACTCCAGCCGAACTCCGGGCCGCACTGCCTACCGCGTTGGACCAACCGGATTCCCTGCTGAACGAATTCCTGGCTCAGATTTCCATAGGCGAACAGACGCTGGCCAAGCAGCGCAAGGACTACGGCCCCGAACACGCTGAGGTGTTGCGCGTGCAGGCGCAGGTGGATGATCTCAACCGGAAGATAGACCAGCGCGTGGAGGGCATTCTCGACGGCTTGAAGGCCAAGGTCGCCTCGTCCAAGGCTGAAGTGGACATGATCACGGCCCGGGTTGTCGAGGCCAAGGAAAAGGACATCTCCAAGTCCGAGAAGACGCGGCCGTACTGGGACAAGAAGCGTGAGTTGGTGGACTTGATTCAGTTCAAGAAGCTCGTGGCCTTGAAACTCCTCTCGGAGAAGGCGGACGTGAATTTGCCCAAGACCGCGATGGTAGAAATCGTGGATCCCGCCACCGCCGCTTTGAAGCCCAGCCGGCCAAACAAACCCCTGAACATCGCCTTGGGCGTGGTGGTCGGTCTCATTGTGGGCATCGGCCTGGCGTTCTTCATCGAATACTTGGATACCAGCGTTAAGACCATTGACGACGTCGAACGAGCCTTGCAGTCGCCGGTGCTCGGAGTGATTCCACAAAATGTGGGTTTGCTTATGTTTGAGGGCGCGGAAAGTCCGCACGGCGAAGCCTACCGAGTTCTGCGCACCAATCTTCTATTTTCCCGCAAGGACGACAAGCTCAACACCATCTGCGTCGTCAGTGCCGGGGCCGGCGAAGGCAAGACCACGACTGCCTTCAACCTGGCCACCGTCTTCGCCCAGAGCGGCAACCGCGTGGTGTTGGTGGATAGCGATCTTCGGCGCCCTACGCTTCACAAGCTGCTCAAGATCGCCAACAACGTCGGGTTGACTAGTTACCTGTTGAAGCAGAACACGCTCGACGAAGTCATTCAGACTACGCCACTGCCTAACTTCGACTTCCTACCTAGCGGCAAGCTGCCCAGCAGTTCGCTCGGCATTCTTAGCTCGCCCCAGATGAAGGATCTCATCAATGAACTGCGGCAGCGCTACGATTTCGTGGTGTTCGACTCCCCGCCTATCATGGGCGTCAGCGATGCCTCCGTGCTGGCCAGCGAGGTGGATATGACCGTTCAGGTCATCCAGTACCGTCGCTATCCGCAGCCCATGAACATCCGGGCCAAGCAACTCATCGAAAAAGTCGGTGGCCGCCTCATCGGCATCGTCCTCAACAACATCAACATGTCCCAGGACGAGAGCTACTATTACTACAGCGGTTACTACCACGACTACTATTACTCCAAGAAGGAAGACGAGCCAACGCCGGGAACCAAGCCGGAACCGAAGCCTGCCGCCGACGATGGCAAGGTGGAGATTCGCCAGAAGTACTGAGCCATCGGCCGCCGCCTCGTACAATGCATCCTATGAGATTCTTAAACACCATCGGCACGGTTGGGGGAGGTTTCGTGAGCCTTGCGGCGGCGGGCCTTTTGCTGGCCGGCTGTGCCAGCACCCCCCCGACCGGGGCGGGCGATCCCGGCACCAAGGGCCACCAGACGAGTCCCATCGCTCAGACGAGTCCCAGCGCTCTGCGCGTCGGCGAGCTGCTGGGAATCTCCTTCTCAGACACCGCGGTTCCGTTGTACCCGTTCGAAGGCCGCATCCGGGACGACGGCAAAATCACCCTGATGCACAATCAGGAATTTGCGGCTGCGGGCCGGTCCGTAACTGATCTGGAAAAGGAGATTCACGGGCGCTACGTGCCGCGCTTCTATGTCAACTTGACCGTGACCGTCAAAGCTCAGGATCGGTTCTTCTACGTCGAGGGCGAGGTCAAGATGCCCAGCCGGTTGGAGTACCGGGGCGACATTACCGTTCTGGGAGCCATTTCTGCCGCAGCCGGGTTCACGGAATTTGGGAATCCCAAGAACGTGAAGATTCTGCGCGGCGACAGAACCATCATCGTCAACTGCGTCAAAGCCAAGGAAAACCCCAAACTCGACGTGCAGATTTACCCTGGCGACCGCATCAGCGTGAAAAAGCGCCCGTGGTGATGATCCAGTTCGTCTTTCTTTCCGGCCCAACGGCGGGTGCCTCCTGGGTGGCCCGCCATTTTCCTGTACGCGCCGGCCGCGCGGTCGGCAACGATCTTCGCCTCGAAGCGCCCGGCGTCTTTGATCGGCACTTCGAGGTGGACGTGAAAGCCGGCCCAGCGCTGGAACTGTCGGTTCTCGAACCCGCCTTGGCGAACGTCAACGGCCAGCCCGTCACCCGCTGCGTTCTGCGCAACGGCGACCTGGTGGAAGCGGGTTCCGTCCGGCTCCGCTTCTGGCTCGCCCCGACGCGCCAGTCCGGCCTCTGGGCCAGCCAAGTCGGCGTCTGGCTGGCGTGGTTCGCCGTCCTCGCCGCGCAAGTGGTCCTCCTCCGCTGGCTCAACTCCTGAGTCTGCTCAGTGCCGGAAGTGCCGGGTGCCGGTGAATGCCATCGCCAGGCCCCGCGCGTCCGCCGCCGCGATCACCTTCTCGTCTTGGACGGAGCCGCCCGGCTGAATCGCCGCCGTCGCCCCCGCCTCCGCCGCCGCGATCAGCCCATCGGCAAACGGAAAGAACGCATCGCTGCACACCACGCTGCCCTTCAGCGACAGCCCCGCCTCGCCGGCCTTCCACACCGCGATGCGGCTCGCGTCCACGCGGCTCATCTGGCCCGCGCCGATTCCGAGTGTCCGGTCAGCGGCGGCATAGACGATGGCGTTGGACTTCACATGTTTCACCACGCGCCAGCCGAAGAGCATGGCCCGCAGTTCCGCCTCGCCCGGCGGGCGTTTGGTCACGAGTTTCAAATCCTTCTCCGCCGTCGCCTTCAGGTCGCGTTGCTGCCACAGCCACGAATCCGCGCCCACGCTCCGCACATCCCAAGGCGCCGCCGCGAGCGGACACTTCACCAGCTTCATCAACCGGAGATTCTTCTTCTTCTGCAAGATCGCCAGCGCCTCGGCGGTGAACTTCGGCGCCAAGATGACTTCGCTGAAGATCTCCGCAATCGCCTCGGCGCACGCCCCGTCGAGCGGTTGGTTCACCGCAATGATCCCGCCAAACGGCGCCTGCCGGTCCGTGGCGAAGGCTTTCTCCCAGGCCGCGCGCAGGTCCGCCGCTTGACCGACCCCGCAAGGATTGGTGTGCTTCAGGATCGCGAGAGTCGGCGGGTCGTCGCGGAATTCCGCGATGAGCTGCGCCGCCGCCGTCAGGTCGAGGATGTTGTTGTAAGAAAGCTCCTTGCCGTGCAGTTGGTGGAAATAGTCGCGGAAGCACCCGTAGAGCGCCGCTTGCTGATGGGGATTCTCGCCATAGCGCAGGTTCTGCGCCTTGGGCACGCTGAGGCGCAGCGCCGTCGGGATCTCGCTGGCCGCAGGCTGGAAAGCCTTCTCCAAATGACTGGCGATCGCCGCGTCGTAGGCCGCCGTGCGGGCGAACACCTTCGCGGCCAGCGTCCGCCGCAGCGCCAGCGTCGTCTCGCCGGTGGTTTTCACCTGCGCCGCCACTTCCGCGTAATCCGCCGGGTCCACCACCACCGTTACGCTCTCGTGATTCTTGGCGGCGCTGCGCAGCATGGACGGCCCGCCGATGTCAATGTGCTCAATGGCTTCCTCCAGCGTCACGCCCGGCCGGGCGACGGTCTGCTCGAACGGATAAAGATTTACCACCACTAGGTCAATCGGCGCGATGCCGTGCTCGCGCACCGCCGCTTCGTGCTCGGCCTTGCCGCGGATGAAAAGCAGCCCGCCATGCACCTTCGGATGCAGCGTCTTCACGCGGCCGTCGAGCATCTCAGGGAAGCCGGTGTGGGCACTGAGGTCGGTCACACGGAGACCGACGCCCCGCAACGCCTTGGTGGTGCCGCCGGTGGAAATCAATTCCACGCCGGCGGCGGCGAGCGTTTGCGCCAGCGGGAGCAGCCCGGCCTTGTCAGAAACGGACAGGAGCGCGCGTTGAATGCGATGCGTCATGGCGGATAGAATCCCTGAGCCGCACCCTCCACGTCAACGGGAAACGCTGCCTGGCAGCAGTTCTCAATTTGGCCGTGGGAACGCCCCGAACCAGCTAAAGCCGGGACTACGAACGGTCTAGGGCAGCGTTTGGCGGGGTTCGGAGTTCCGCCTTTAGGCGGTTCGGGGACAAGCTGAGAACTGCTGCGGTGCATCCCCAAGTTGTCGGTTACTTCGGGGGACGCCGGGTGAGGGCACCGGGCCTAGTGTGCCTGGCAGGTGCCGAACCTTTCGGGGTGAAACGTCCCCGACGGGGTGATGACGACAACCGTAGCCGAACGGCCAGGCGGGAACCGCAAGGAACCCGCGCGCAAGGGCCGGAGGCCAACCTTCGACCGTAGGAACACGAACGG
>CAINDV010000734.1 GCA_903847485.1 uncultured Verrucomicrobiota bacterium | reverse complement strand
CCCCACACTACCGACTCCGTCCCAACTTCGGAGTTCGGGCTAAAGCCGGCGCAGATGGAAGCCGCCGTCCACGTTGAGAACTTCTCCAGTGCTGAACGGCAGTAAATCCTGCGCCAACGCCGCCACTGCCAGGCCGACATCTTCCGGCGTGCCCCAGCGTTTGATAGGCGTCAGGCCGCCAGCGATGAGTTCGTCATACTTCGCCTTCACCGGCCCCGTCATGTCCGTGGCGATGATGCCGGGGCGGATTTCATAGACGCGGATGCCGTGCTCCGCCAAGCGCGCGGCGAAGAGCGGCGTGAGCATCGAAAGCGCGGCCTTCGAGACGCAGTAATCGCCCCGGTGCGTCGAGGCGGTGTAAGCGGAGATGCTGGAAATGGTGACAATCTTGGGCCGATACGGCGGAGCGGCTTCCAGCGGCGAGGTGGTGGTGGCGGAATTCGCCGCAGCGGAAACTTGCTCGATCATCCACCGGGCCACGGCCTGCGTGAGGAAGTAAGGCCCCTTGACGTTGATGGCCAACAGGCGGTCGAAGCTCTCCTCGGTGGCGTCGAGCAAATCGGCGCGCGTGGCGGGGGCGACCCCGGCGTTGTTCACCAGCAAGTCGAGGCGGCCAAAGGCCCGGCGCGTGAAAGCCAGCAGCTTCTCGCGGTCAGCGGACTGGCTGATGTCCGCCTGGCACGGCTCAGCGCGAATGGTTTTCGGGGCGGCGGCGAGGCAATCCGCAGCGGTTTGGCGCGCGGCGGATTCGTTGCTGGCGTAGTTGATAACGAGGTCGTGGCCGAGCTTCGCCAGTTGCAAGGCGATGCCACGACCGATGCCACGGGAAGCCCCGGTGACGAGCGCGACGGGATTCATCGCCGTCAGAATAGGCCGGGGCGCGCGGCGCGAAAAGACTTTCTACGGCACCCTTATCGTCGCGAGTTGACTCAGGATAAATGTTACCGGGGCGGGGAGCTGGACTGGGCGTTCGGCGCAGCGTTGACTCAAGTTCGTAGTTACCGAAGCTATGAGCCAGAACTCCGAAGGTGGCCTGGCGGGAACAGAGCCAAGTGTTTGTAGGGCAGACATTCTTGTCTGCCGGTTCACGGAACTTTCCAGTTCCGTGTCGGGCGACTGGAAAGTCGCCCGCACCGACAGGCTGGAAAGCCTGCCCCACACTACCGACTCCGTCCCAACTTCGGAATTCGGGATGAGCATGAGTCCGACCTCCAAACGCGCGCATCGCGCACAGATCTACGACCGTTACCAGCGCGCTGGCCGGCCCCACCAAAGCCTCATCCTGGGCGAGTTTTGACCTGCGGCTACCATCGTAAAAGCGCCCTGCATTGGCTGGGGCGGCCGCTGCCCGCAGCGGGGGCCGCCCGGCCGCGGCCGGGGTCCAAGCCCAAGTATGATCCCGCCGTGCTGCGGCCGGTGCTCAAGGGCATCTGGCTGGCCAGCGAGCAATTGGGGACTCGGCCCTAAACAATTCGCCATAGAGACTCACGCAAACCCGGTAGGAGCCGACGTAAGGAAGCTTGGG
>CAINDV010000733.1 GCA_903847485.1 uncultured Verrucomicrobiota bacterium | reverse complement strand
CGCTTAAGCTCCCGTTGCCGCCGCCCCACCGCGCCCTAAGTGCGTTGCGCCACTAACTCCGGCCAGCGCAGCGGCGCGCACCGTGCCACGACGAGCGGGCGCTGGCACTTGGCCGTGCGACCCGCCCACACACGGAGCAACGCCGCCGGATCACCTTGGCGCCAGGCCGCACCCCAGCGGCGGATGGTTTTGGGGGCGGCCGGGAAACTTTCACCCCGCGCCGGGAGCTTGACCCCGGAGTTATAGCGCCGGCCCAGCAAGAGTTTGGAAGCTGGGGCGTGCGGGTCATGGCGGACGACCGCGAGGCTCTCGCAGCCCTAGCAGACGATCAACGGTTTCATTATATCAGTGCTGCCCGATTCTTTTCCGTCATTTCGGCGCAACCCCAGGCCGCCGGGCAGGGCGACGGGATGAAAGTAAGGCTTGGTGGGGCCGTTGGTGGCGAAATTAAACTACCAGACTGGCTGGCCACTTTGGAGCAGCGCCACCGAGTCGGCGGTCTGCTGCCAGGTCGGAGGCGCGGCACTGTCCGCAGCGGACAGACGGCTCGCTGGAAGACTTAGAGCGTGTTTGAAAAGTCGCCCAGCGGTAGGGCGAGGCTCCTGCCGAGCCTTTCGGCAAGATCGAATTGCCGCTGTCGTTGAGGCTCGGCAGGAGCTTCGCTCTACCGCGGCAGGCATTTTCAAACAGGCTCTAACAGAATGTGGCAGCTAAAGCAGGACTGTAATAGTTTCAATTCGCCTCCTTGGAAATGCACTGCCAAATATACTGAGACACCTGGCGGAAGAAGTTCGGCCCAATAACGCGGCTTCGAATGGCACCTGTAAAATCAACTAGCCCTCCGAGAAATCTGTTTCACCGCTGGGGAAGGGACGCCGGCCGCAGCCAGTCCCGTCTGGGACGACAGAACACGGGCTGTCAGGCTGGCCAACTGTCCCGGGCACCAAGACACTGATTCCCCGCTCCGGCGGCAGCATTGCCACACCGCAGACATGGACCAACCTGCCGGCCTCCGCTCGACAACATTTTTTCTGTATTGCAACTCAGTGAGGAAACCACTACAATGAAGTCTGTCGTAACTGCAAATCAAAATTCATGAACACAAGATTGCTTAGTCTGGTAACGGTCAATCTGGCCGTCGGTCTCTTCACCTACACCGCGCCCCTGGGCGCCCAAACTTGCACGGCCCCACCCACCGGCCTTGTCGCCTGGTGGCCGGGCGAAGGGAATGCCGACGATCTAATCGGCGCACATCACGGCGTCCCCGGGCCGGGAGTCAGTTATGGTCCCGGCAAAGTGGGCAATGCCTTTCGGTTCGTGGACTCGGCTGAGAGTTATATCCTGCTTCCCAATACCCCGGCTTTCCAGCCGGCCAGCAACCAGTTAACCATCGCCGCGTGGGTCAAACCAGACTTCAGCGGGACGCTGAACCTCATGGACCATATCATCGCCAAACGCGACGCTTGCGGTGGCGAAGCCTATTCCTACTCCTTCGCCATCATCAAGGGGGTTGGCGGCTACCCGACGGGTTCCTTTGGCCTGGGGATGCTGCCCCAGATACCCTGGATCGCGTCCACGAATCGCATTCCAGACGACGGCCAGTTCCATCATGTCGCCGTGACCTACAATGGCGACAAGACCAACGATAACTGCGTGCTTTATCTGGATGGCCAGATCGCGGGGGGCGGGGATGGCCCAGGCACAATCCCCGTCACTGGCTTCGGCCCGACCATCGGTCGCCTCACGCCGTGCGGCTACTACAGCAAGATGGATCTCGACGAACTGGCCTTCTTTGACCGCGAACTAAGCTCCGCTGAAATCCAGGCGATCTTCGCCGCCAGCAGCGCCGGAATGTGCCCGCCGCAGTGTGTGTCGCCACCGTCCGACTTAGTCGGCTGGTGGCCGGGCGAAGGACACTTCTTTGATCTCGTCGGGGGTAATCACGGCGTGCCTTTGGGCAATGTGACCTTTGCTCAAGCCGAAGTCGGGCGAGGCTTCCGGTTTAATGGGGACGGCAGCGCCATTTTCATTCCGCCTTCCCCGGCCACCGATGTCGGCGCGCAAGCGGGCCTCACGGTGGAAGCCTGGCTGCAGCCGGTGGGTAGCCGGCTCATCATGTGGTTTAGTTGGGCCGCTGAAGGCGAATTCAGCTACGGCCCCTTTGGTTACCTCCGGGAGAACAACTCAGCTTTCTTCAGCATCGTGGACACCTTGGGCACCTGGCACACGATTGAAACGCAGCCCAACACGGTGGTTCTGGGCGAGATGCAGCAACTCGCGCTCACTTACGACAAGGCCAGCGGTGTGGCGGCGATTTACCGAAATGGGCAACTCGTAACCAACCAGAACCTCGGCGCCTTCACGCCAGCCACCGCGGGGCGGCAGATGGTTCTGGGGCGCCAGCCTCCGAGTTGGGCTTACGAAGGCGTGCTGGATGAGTTTGCGCTGTTCAAACGCGCCCTCTCGGCAAGTGAGATTGCCGCGAACTACGCCGCCCGCAGCGCAGGGATGTGCCAGGATTTGAAGTTCCTCGCCCAACCTCAGAACGCCGTCGCCTACGTCGGCGTCAGCAACGCCGCGATGTTCGCCACCACCACCGGCAAATGGCCGGTGACTTACCAGTGGTATCGCGGAAACAACTTACTTGCCGGGCAGACCAACCGCGCGCTTACCCTGCCCAATCCCCAGTTCGCCGACGCCGGTAGTTACACTGTGATCATCACTGACGCCACGGCCGCGTCCCTTACCAGCGCGCCTCCAGCCACACTTACCGTGAAGTTATGCGAAACGGCACCTGTTAGCTTGGCAGGTTGGTGGTCGGGCGACGGACATTGCTTCGACCTTAGCGCGAACCACAATCACGGAACTGCTGCCGGGGTGGTGGATTTCGTGCCCGGCAAGACCGGGTTGGCGTTCCGTCTGGGAGCGGCCGCCTCCGGGATCGTGTTGGGTAGCCCGCCGAGCCTCCAGTTACAAGACTTCACCATTGAAGCTTGGGTAAAACGGTCGAGTGTGTCGGAGGCATCCTATGACCACGCCGGGTCCGGGCAATTCTTGGCTTGCGGTCCGGGCGGCTATGTCTTTGGCATACGTGATGCCGGCACGATTCTTTTGGCGAAGGCTGGAGTCCTTGCGCTGGATTCGCACTTAGTGGTAACTGACACCAATTACCACCATGTGGCGGTGACCAAGTTGGGCAGCACGGTGGTCTTCTACGTAGATGGTGTCGCGGACCCGGTAGCCGGCTTTCCGTTGACGTTTGAATTCGCAGGGCCGGTGGCGATCGGCTCATACCCGAGCGGCGGAAGTTTGACTATGACCTTCCTGGGCCAGATTGACGAACTAGCCGTTTACAGTCGCAATCTTTCGGCCGACGAGATCGCCAGCCTCTACGCTGCCGGCAACGCGGGCAAATGCAAAGAGTTGAAATTCATCACCGACTTATCACCCACTAACCAGACGCGCGGGGTGACGGGCCAGGCCAGCTTCACCTCGCTGGTTTCCGGCAGCGGGCCGCTCACATACGTCTGGCGGCACGGCGGCACGGCCTTTGCCACTAATGGCACCGGCTCGCTGGTGCTCTCCAACCTAAGCTTGACCGCCGCCGGTAACTACGACGTGGCGGTAAGTGATTTGAACCTAGTCTCCGTCACCAGCCAGGTGGCGGAGTTGAACCTGGTGGACCGCTCTCCACTCTACGCTTGCCTAGCCGGTTGGTGGCCCGGCGAAGGCAACGCCAATGACGCGCTGGGCCTGAGTGACGGCACCTTGCAAGGCAGCGTCCTCTTCACCAACGGCATCATCGGCAGTGCCTTCTATCCCAACGGTGGTTATGTGGATTTGGGCGTCGGACCCGCCTTGGACAGCTTCACGGTCGAGACCTGGATTTGGGTTGATCCCGCCCAGAACGTCGGCGAACAGCGGGTCATCAGTCACGACAACTACACGTTGTCCGGTACGCGAAAGGGATTCTTGATTAAGTCCACCAGCGCCGCCAACACGGGGCAGGATGGCAGTCCTTGGCTTGGGATTGGCGGGTTATCTGGCTGGCAGGGGCTGGCCGCGCCGCAGCCGTTAAGCGCGGGCTGGCACCACCTGGCGGGCGTTCGCGACACCGCCGCTGGCAGACTGGAGCTTTATGTGGACGGCGCATTGGTGGCCAGCGGAGCCTTGAGCGTGCCGGATACCATTGATTCGCCGGTCAGCACAGTGCTGAGCGGCATCAACCCCTCGGTGAAGAGCGAGCCGTTCCACGGGCGGATTGATGAGGTGTCCATCTATACCTGCGCGTTGTCCGCGAACGAAATCGCCGCGATCTACAACACCCGGCCCGCGCTGCCGGAGCAGCCAGACCGGGTGATCCCCGAACTGACCACCTTGGTCGTCACCAATACCGCCAGCGATCCGGGCCGGCCGTTCAACGTGCTGACCTACGCGTTACTTGGCGGGCCGCCAAACGCGACAATCAACACTAACACCGGTGTCATCACCTGGACACCCACCGAGGCGCAAGGGCCGAGCAGCAACCACTTCGTCACTGTCGTCACCGACAACGGCCTACCGCCGCTGAGCGACACGAACACCTTCAGCGTCCTCGTCAACGAAGTGAACCTGCCGCCGACGCTCACCGTGCCGACAAACCAGACGATTAATGAACTGGCCGCCTGGAGCGCCTCCGCCACTGCGACTGACCTGGACATTCCGAATAACATCCTAACCTTCGAGAAAGTCGGCGCGACGCCAGTCGGCTTGACCGTCAGCCCCACCGGCCTGATCCAATGGACGCCGACGGAAGCGCAAGGTTCGAGCACTAACACCGTCACTGTGCGGGTCTATGACAACGGCGTGCCTTCGCTTAGTGCGACCAATAGTTTCACTATAGTCGTCCGCGAGGTGAATTTCGCGCCGGTGTTGACTGTGCCCACGAATCAAGTCATGGCCGAACTTACCACGCTGACCGTTACGAACGTGGCGACGGATTCGGACATTCCGGCCAATATCCTGACGTTCCAGTTACTAGCTGGGCCGACGAACGCGGTGCTGAACACTAATACCGGCGTCTTCACCTGGACGCCGACGGAAGCGCAAGGTCCTTCGAGTAACTGGATCACTGTGCGCGTTTTCGACAACGGCACGCCCAGTCTCAGCGCAACCGGCAGTTTCGCCGTCGTAGTACTGGAAGTCAACGTGGCACCCGTGTTACCGACCAATATCCCGTCGCAGACAGTCATGGAAAGCCAGTTACTCACGGTGAACAGTACCGCCACTGACGCCGACATACCGACGAACAAACTGACTTACAGCCTCCTAAGTCCGCCCCTTGGCGCCAGCGTGAATACCAATGGCATAGTTACTTGGACGCCGTCCCGTGCCCAAGCCGGCAGCACTTACACGCTGCGGGTCAAAGTGACCGACGACGGCGCGCCGCCACTTAGCGCCACTAACTCCTTCACGGTGCAGGTGGAATTCCTGAACCGCCCGCCGGTGCTCAATCCTATCGCGGACCAGACCGTGGATGAAATGAAGCTGCTTCAACTTGCCTTCACCGCCAGCGACCCAGACGCCGGACAGACGCTAACCTTCGGCTTCGGCAGCACCCCGCCGCTGGGCGCGGTCCTTGACCAAGTCACCGGCGTCTTCACCTGGACGCCCAGCGAAGCACAAGGGCCGGGCACTTATCCTATTACTGTCGTGGTCACGGATAACGGCAGCGCGTTTGGAGGCATTAACCTTAGCACCAATCAGACTTTCACCGTGACAGTGCGCGAGGTGAACCGCCCGCCGGTGCTGGCCTTCATCCCCGATTACACCGTCCACGCCGGCGAGACGGTGAGTTTGCGCGCCAGTGCCACCGATCCCGACGTGCCCACTAACTCGCTGGCTTTCGCCCTTGATGTGTTTGCGCTGCTGCCGCCGGAGCCGACGAACGCGACGCTCAACGCGGCCAGTGGCCAATTCCGCTGGCCCACCACCGAGGCAGACGCGGGCAACCTCATCTACTTCGCCGTCTCGGTTATGGATAACGGCACGCCGCCTCTGACAAGTTCGCGTGGCTTCACGGTGGAGGTGCTGCCGGGTGTGACGGTGAGCATTAGTTACACGGCGGAAAAGAAACCGCGCCTCGCGTGGAACACCATTGTCGGCCGGCGCTACCAACTCCGCATAAAAACGGAACTTGCGGAGTCTTCGTGGACCGCGCTAGGTGCTCCAGTGACTGCCACGGGAGCCACTGCCGTGGTCGTGGATGACAGCTTAGGAGCCTCAACGCGGCGGTTCTATCGGGTTGAGGTGCTGCCCGCTCCATGAAGTATTCCCTGGCGGTGCCGCGGCTGGTTCGCCGGCGGCGGCGCCCGCCACTTAGCCGATCAAATGCACTCACAAACAGTATCCTGTTGGTGCCGCGCGGTCACGCCTTTGGCCGCTGCGGCTCGAACACTAAACATCACCAACTCCAGCCGTCACTACTCGGTAGGACAGGCGTCGCGCCTGTCTCTAACTCTATCTACCTGCCCAGACTTTGGCGCGGCGTTTCCAATTTCCAACCGACGCCACCAAATGGTGGGCAAAGTTCTGAAAGATGGAGACAGGCGCGAAGCCTGTCCTACTGAATAGTCACCTCCAGCCAGATGAAAGCCATGAAAACGACACCCTCCCGACTCACCTCCAGCCTAGTCATCACCACGCTCGCCAGTGCCGTGCTGCTGGGCGGTTTAGGCGCTCCGCTCGCCTTCGCCCAAACCTGCACGCCGCCGCCCGCCGGCCTCGTTGGCTGGTGGTCGGGCGACGGGCATTACTTTGACCTCGTGGGCACGAACCACGGCGCTCCGTTGGGTGAGGCTGGGGTTGCTGCCGGCAAAGTCGGCCAGTGCTTCAGCCTCAACGCCGACGGCGCTGCCGTCACCATCGCCCATAATCCGATGCTTGATGTCCCGCTAACCGGCTTTACCGCCGAGTTCTGGATGCAGGGCGTCAAGAACCAGCCGCAGTCCATCTATCTCGTGGTGGATAAGTCCCACGGCTGGGGGGATTCGACGGGCTGGTTGTTCCAGGGTCACAGTGACAGCGG
>CAINDV010000732.1 GCA_903847485.1 uncultured Verrucomicrobiota bacterium | reverse complement strand
GGGCCTACAGCGGCGTGCGCTCGCTGTTGTAGGCCGGGTGCCCTCACCCGGCGTCCCCCGAAGTAACCGACAACTTGGGGATGCACCGAGTGACTCTTTCAACCTAAACGGAGCAGGTGGACCACAAAGAACGCAAAGAGTAACCAGCGGTTGGGCAGACTGGTGCGCTCACCCAGCGGGTGAGGACCATCTTATTCCCAAGTGCTTTCCCTTGCGTTCTTTGAGTTCTTTGTGGTTGGTCAACTGCTCTTTTTAAGTTCAACAACCTGTCGGCGGCAACTTGAGGCAATTCCTCGAATCGTTGGCCGGTCCCGTTGGCCCAGGACATCGGCGGAGCGCGCACGTCGGCCGACCACCTCACTCTCCCCGCGTTCATCCAGTGGCAGCGCTCTACTGAGACGCCGCTACGGGGACAAGGCTCAGACCAAGCTTTCGCCGCTGAGTTACGATACAATGACCCGCAGCCGCTGCGGTTCGACGTGGAAGGTGACTGGGAGACGGCCCGCCAGTTCGCCGTCCACTTCGAACGGCACCTCGCGGTCGGAGCGCAACGTGAGCGTCTTCCCGTGGAAGCGTCGCACCGCCGTCTCCGGCAGTCGGCGGCGCAGCAGCAAGGCTGGGCCAACACGCGCCAGCGTAGCCCAATTCGTCCGTGGGAAAACGCAGCCGTGCAGTTGACCGTCGCCCAGCCGCGCGTCCGGGAACAGTTGAAACCCGCCGCCGTAACGCTGGCCACTGCCGAGCAGGACTAACTCACCGCTGGCTTCCCAACCCTCGCCACTAACAAGGATCGTCGCCGCAGGTTCTCCCAGCGCCTTGATTCCCGCTAGGATGTAAGCCAGCGAGCCGATCCTTTTCTTGAGCGACCAATCCACCAATTCAATAGCCCGTGCGTCCAGTCCGGCACCACCCAGTTGACAGAAGTAACGCACCTGCCGCTCCCCTGACCTGCCCCACTCGGCACGCGGCAGGTCCACGCGGATCTCACGTCCTTGGAGGATGGTTTGCCAGCCGCCCGCAAACCGCAGCGGCAGCCCCAACTCCCGCGCAAACACATTGACGCTGCCCAGCGGGAGGACGCCGAGGCGGACGCCTGCGAGCGCGCCAGGTTCGCGCGCCAGGCCGTTGACTACTTCGTTCAACGTGCCGTCGCCGCCCGCGGCCACGATGGTCTCGTAACCATCCTGCACCGCTTGCGCCGCCAGGCGCTCGGCGTCGCCGGGACCGCTGGTGAGCAGCAACGCGGCCTCGTGCGCCACGGCGTCGAGTTGCCGGCGAAAATGCCGCGCCTTGTCGCCCTTGGCTGTAGGATTGAAGATGACACAGGTGAGCATAGTAAGAAGCCCCAAGCCTTAGCGAGGCGGTAGGGCGACGCTCCTGCGGAGCCGGGGGGAAAGGCTCGGCAGGAGCCTCGCCCTACCCGATTTGACTTCACCGATGGATGTCACACCTGACCTTGTCGCTAAGGATTGGAGTAAGAAGCCACTCCGTTTAAGTCTTAGCCACCGGCCGCAACAGCAAGTCCGCGTCCGCCTTGTGATAAACCGTCTGCGACGGGAAGGCGAAGTTCAGCCCCTCCGCGTCGAAGCGTTCCTTCACCTGAAGGTTTAGCCGCTGTAGGTCGGCGATGTAAGACTTATAGTCCGTGCCCTTCCAGTAATGAATGACCAATAGGTTCAAGGAGGAATCCATAAACTTGTTGAAGCCGATGATTAAGTCGTCTGTGTGCGGATCGCCGCCAAAAATCTCGCGCAGGATTTCCGTGGCCTGCCGCACCCGCTCCGGCGGCGTGTCATAGGTCAGGCCGATATTGATCTCCGTCTTGATGTTTGGCCGCAGGCTGATGTTCGTGATGACCGCCGTGCCCACGATCTTGTTGGGGATAGCGACGAGATGCCCGTCCAGATTGCGGATGCGCGTGCAGCGCAGACCGATAGCTTCCACGGTGCCGTCCACCGCCTCAATGCGCACGCGGTCGCCGAGGTGAAACGGCCGGTCCAGATACACCGCCACGGCACCGAAGAGATTGGCCAGCGAATCCTGCGCCGCCAGGCCCACCGCCAGGCCACCGATGGACAGCGAGGCCAGCAAGCTGGTGATGTTCACGCCGAGATTGGACGCCGTGAGCAACACCGCCAGCATTAACACAAACGCCTTGCCAATCGTACGCGCCACCGGGATAAGTTGCTGGCGGAAGGCCTTGTCGCGCTCGCTGACTGTGCGCTCCTGCCAGACACCGATAAGTAGGTCCACCACCTTCACCGCCACGTAGGTCAGCGAGCCGGCTACCACTAGGATCAACAACCGGGAGAGCCACACCTTCGCCCCCGGTGGCCAGGCGAAAACATTCAATCCTATGTGCAGGAAAATGACAAACGCCACCACCTTCACCGGCCCGTGGAGCAACGCCAGCAACAAATCGTCCAGCTTCGTCTCCGTCCTCTGCGTGAGCTTCTTGAGCCAGCGGTTGACAAGGTTATCCAGCAGCTTCGAGCCCAAGAACGCCAGCAGGATGTAAATCAGCGAGGCGCCGTATTTCCACAGCGGCTGGCCGAGCACCGCGACCGACTTCAGCACCGCGATGCGATCAAGGCCAAACGTGAGATAATGCTCCTCCGAGTTGGCGAGCTGGTCCACCAGGGTGCTGGCGGCGGCCCGCGCGGACGGCGGCGCGTTAGTGACGGCAGGAACATTGGTCGCCTCGATCTGGGCGTTGGCCCAGACCGACCAAAACAAAACTCCGGCCAAGCCGAGCAAGCCAGCGCGATAAAACCATTGAAATCGCCAAGTCATAGGCCGCAGATGGAAGCACTCTCCGCCCATGCATACAAGCCCGGAAAAGTGCGAACACGAAACCGCCGCCGGACCTTTCGGTCCCGGCGGCGGTGGAAAGAGACTGGGGGATCTCGCCGCGGCTCAGAGCCGGGCGGCGAGGAGTTCGCGCTGGTAGATCAATTCCTTCGGCAAGGAGGAGTGGAGTTTCATGAACAGCTCGTCCTGTAGATGGATTTCATTGCGCCACTCGTCAGAGACGATGTCCTGCACCTTTGCCAGACGATCCGCGCTGTAGCCGTCGAGGCCCTGGATGTCAATTTCGCCGGGGGCGGGGATCCAACCGAGCGGGGTTTCCATGCCGATGGCGCGGCCATTACAGCGGTCCACGATCCACTTGAGGACACGCACGTTTTCGCCAAAGCCGGGCCAGAGGAACTTACCGTCCGTGTCCTTGCGAAACCAGTTGACGTTGAAAATGCGGGGCGGGTGTTTCATGAGGCGGATCATGTTGATCCAATGGCGGAAAAAGTCGCCCATGTTATAGCCGCAAAATGGTAACATCGCCATGGGGTCGCGGCGGATCTGACCGACGGCGCTCATGGCGGCGGCGGTGGTCTCGGAGCCCATTGTGGCGCCGACATAGACGCCGTGGATCCAGTTGAAGGTCTGGAACACGAGTGGCATCGTGTCGGATCGGCGACCGCCGAAAATGATCGCACTGATGGGGACGCCGTGGGCGTCGTTGGCCAGCGCATCGAGGGCAGGGTTGTTCGCCATCGGGGCGGCGAAGCGGCTGTTAGCGTGGGCGGCCTTCTCCTTGGAGGCGGGGGTCCACTTGTTACCCTTCCAATCGAGGCATTCGTTGGGCACGTCGCCGTCCTTGCCTTCCCACCAGACATTGCCGTCGTCGGTGAGGGCGACGTTGGTGTAAATGGTATCGCGCTGGATAGTGGCGACGGCGTTGGGGTTGGACTTGGAGTTGGTGCCGGGAACGACGCCGAAGTAGCCGGCTTCGGGGTTGATGGCGTAAAGGCGGCCGTCGGGGCCGGGCCTCATCCAAGCGATGTCATCGCCGACGGTAGTTATCTTCCAGCCCTTGAAGCGGGCGGGCGGGATCATCATGGCGAAGTTAGTCTTGCCGCAGGCGCTGGGGAAGGCGGCGGCCACGTAAGTCTTCTCGCCAGTGGGCGACTCGACGCCAAGGATAAGCATGTGCTCGGCGAGCCAGCCTTCATTGCGGGCCAGATAGGAGCCAATGCGGAGGGCGAGGCACTTCTTGCCGAGGAGGACGTTCCCACCGTAGTTAGAACTGGTGGAGATGATGGCGTTGTTGACCGGGAAATGGGCGATGTAGCGGTTCTCCGGGTTGAGATCTAACATGCAATGGAGGCCGCGGTTGAAACCGTCATCGTCGCCCAGGTGTTGGTAGGCGGCCAAGCCCATCCGAGTCATGACGCGCATGCTCAGGACGACGTAGATGGAGTCGGTAAGTTCCATGCCGACCTTGGTGAGCGGTGAGCCGGGCGGCCCCATGAGATAGGGGACGACATACATCGTACGGCCGCACATGGCCCCGTTGACCACGGTAATGAGCTTGCGGTACATCTCTTTGGGCGCGGCCCAGTTATTGGTGGGGCCGGCATCTTCCTTGGATTCGGTACAGATGAAGGTGCGGTCTTCGACGCGGGCGACGTCGTTGGGATTGGAGCGATGATAGTAGCAACCGGGAAGCTTCTCCTGATTTAGCTTGATGAGAATGCCGCGCTGGACGGCTTCCCCGGTGAGAGCTTCCTTCTCGGCTTCGCTGCCATCGCACCAATAAACGGTGTCCGGCTGGCAAAGCTTGGTCATCTCCTCAACCCAGGTGAGGACGGCCGTGTTAGTCGTATTGCACTTACCCAATGATGTGTCTGGCATGTTACGTGTTTCTTTCAATGGTCCATGGCAACGGGTCTTCCCCGTCGGAGGCAGACCCACCCCAACCACCGGTTTCTGGTGGGAGGTTCCCCCCAAGACCAATCCGGCCAAGGAGGCTTTGCAATCCCGCCGCGGCTCTGCCACCGGTCGTCGGGGGCATACAAATAGCGATGCACTAGGCCTTCGGCAACTGTTTTCGGTACTCGGTGGGCGACTGGCCGACGATTTTTTTGAAGACGCGGTTGAAGTGGGTAAGGGATTGAAAACCGCACGCGTAGGCGATTTCGCTGATGCGCAGGTTGGGATTGAGGAGCAGGTTCTTCGCCTTTTCAATGCGCACCCGGGCCAAGTATTTCGTGAACTGCAGCCCGGTGGCCTTCTTGAACAGCTTGCAGAAATAGAAGGTGCTGGCGTTCGCCGAGCGGGCCACCTGGCCCAGCGTCAAGTCCTCCGCCTGGTGTTCCTGGATGAAGCGCTTGGCCTTAGTGATGGCGGGTGGCTCCGCGTTCTTTTGCTGCACCAGCAACTGGTTGCTCACCAGCGCCAGGTGCTGCGCAAAGATGCTCAACAGGCGCACCATCGCCTCGTACTCCTTGGGCGGCAGCACGCGGGTGTGGTAATAAGCTTCTTCGAGCTGCTTCAGATCCAAGTTCAAGCCCCACTCGATCAGCATCTTGGTGGTCTTATTGAACTGGTTCCGCTCCGGCTTCCGGAGCAGCACCTGCCCGGTTTGGAGGAAACCAATCAACTCGTTGCCCAACCGCACCGGCACCGCGGTATCGCACAAGCCCGCGAAGCACACCACCGTCTTGGGATCAATGGCCGGGCCTTCACCCGTCTTTTCTTGCGCCTGCAAACAGGCCGCGCAGGAGCGGCTCTGGCCCGTCATGAGCGAGCAGAAGGGGTTTTGGCTTTTCTTGCCTTGATGCGCAAACGTCCACACCTCGGGCGGGCGCAGTGTCATCGGCAATCCTGTGGCCTGACTGAAAGCCCGCTCGTAATCCTGGTAGATTTGCGAGCGCGTCAACTGCTCAATGAGTCGCTTATGGCCGGGGTCACGCACGGCAGGTACATAGCAGCAAACAACTTCGCCGCAAGGCAAAAGACGGTCAGTGCCTCACAACGGGTGTGTGACCGTTCAGTAACCCAAAGTTGATAAGCAGGCTGGGCGCTCATTTTGTGGTTGCATATTGTAGCTATACAGATACATTGCCGCCATGAAACCAAATCTCGATTCTCTCCTCCAACAACGGCAGGCCCTCGT
>CAINDV010000731.1 GCA_903847485.1 uncultured Verrucomicrobiota bacterium | reverse complement strand
GCCTTCGCCCTGCTCCAGACCCGCTACGGCGCGAGCTATCCCAGCATGATCTCCTTCATCACCGGCCCCAGCCGCACCGGCGACATCGAGCGCATCCTGGTGCTGGGCGCGCACGGGCCGAAGAAGCTGACCATCTTCTGCATCTAAGCACCCGTTTCAAAACTGTAGGAGACTAGGTATGCAACTTCTGTAACCACTGACAATCCATCCAGTCACTTTTGCGCCCGGGTACCGCTTTGACGCCGTGCGGGTCCACCAGATACACCTCGATCCCGACCGCTGTGAGCTTGTCGTACAAGGTCAGCCAGTAGATCCCGGTCGCCTCCAGGGCGACCGTCGTGATCTGGCAAATCCGTAACCACTCGACCAGGGCGTCCTGCGACTCGCTGAACACCCCAAACACTCGCGCCGCGTCCTCGCCCGGCGCGACCGCCTCGGTCAGCACTGCCACGTAGTTCTCTGCGGAGCCGATGTCGCTGCCCACGGCGCGACGCTGGATCGGCTCCAGCTTTTCCAGTTCCACCGGCGTCGGGCCCTCTGTGGCTCGCGGACGAGCTTGTTGTTTCAATTGGCGGGCGTGCTGGACGTTGCGCCGCACAGTGCGGGAACTGGGGGCGAGGAGCATAGGCTTGGAGTGTTGTGATAACGGTTGATGGGCAGTCACCGCCGTCGGCCTTCGGGCCAAGGGCTTACCATCTTCTAAACGGGATCGGCGTCCGCCAGACCGCCAGACGACGTCCCCAATGTCTTCATCGGCAAACCGAAGGAGCCAGGCTCATTTTGATCCCGATCGCCTAAAGGCAGGACTCCGAACCCCGCCAACCGCTGCCCAAGGCCGTTCGGAGTCACGGCTTTAGCCGGTTCTTGGCGTGACCCAGGGCCAAAATAAGAACTTGCTGCGAATAAGCTTGCCCCGGATACGAGCGCGGACGAAGAATGCAACCCGCTGGTTGGTAGAGAATCGTGTTGGCGACGGGTGTTTCACTCGGTCGGATTGGCTCTTGGCGTTATCTGCCGGTTGCCCTGTTTGGTGCGTTTTCACCCCAGCGGTATCAGATCGCAGTAGCAGATTGTCAACTGGCTGGTTGCGAATTCGCAGCACGGCCTTGATTCTATTGGTCTTGGGCCCATAGCTCAGTGGTTAGAGCAGGCGACTCATAATCGCTTGGTCGGGGGTTCAAATCCCTCTGGGCCCACACCTTCGGAAATGCAATAGAATCAAGGGGTTGCGGTGATTCAAGGCGGCGAAAAACAAGCCCAAATCAAAGCTGTCTGGCGCACTTCTGACGCACTCTTGGAGGCTGGTAAGGGCTTTGTAGGGTCAAGCGGAGGGTCCGGGAACGGCGGGGCAAACGTCAGCGGGGCAGCCTCGCAAACGTGGTTCCGCCTCGCGCGCGCGAACCTCAATTGTGTCCAGACTTCCACTTCCGCCCGCCGTTCTGCGCGGCTAGATAACCGCCTTGCCGTCGGGCTGGCCCGTGGCGTGTCCGGCCTTTCCGAGAGGGTAAAAGCACCCAGCCCTCCGGTGCTGAAAGCGCGCTTTCGGGCAGCGTGGGGCGTCCGGGCAGGGCGACGGGGCGGCAGGCGCTTGGCGGCCAACTTGCCTTCCGGCGGGTCCGGGGCCAAAAGCTGCCAGACTTCCATCCCGTAGGCGCTGGCCAGCCGCTCCAAGGTTGACAGACCCAATTCCCGCTTCCGCCCGGCTCTGGGAGTCTTGCCGCTAGGATTCTAACGCACGGAGAATTGCATGGCGCGGTGAACTTAGCCCGCCAATGGCCCAGTACCCTTCCTTGCCATTGTTCACAAAAGCCCTACGCTGCCGCCCATCCCGCACGGGACACGATGAACAACAAGCCGACAAACGGTAACGGGCTGACGGAACTGGAAAAGCGACTTTGGGCTGCCGCCGATCAACTGTGGGCCAACTCGCCGCTGCGACCCTCCGAATACTCCACGCCGGTTTTGGGGCTGATTTTTCTGAAGTTCGCTGACAACTCATTTACAAGAGTTGAAGCGGAACTGAAGGGCAAGGCCACCGGGCGGCGCACCATCGGCAAGACCGATTATCAGGCCAAAGGCGTGGTTTACATTCCTGACGAAGCGCGGTTCTCCAGGCTGCTGCAACTGCCGGAATCCGCCGATCTGGGCAAGCGTCTGAACGAAGCCATGAAGGTCATCGAGCGTGAGAATGATGACCTCAAGGACGTGCTGCCGAAGTCGTACCAGCGCATTGAAAACTCCACGCTGGTTGAACTGCTGAAAATCATGTCCGGCATCCCGGCAGACCTGCCCGGCGACGCGTTCGGCAAGATTTACGAGTACTTCCTTGGCGCGTTCGCCATGAAGGAAGGCCAGAAGGGCGGCGAGTTTTTCACCCCGCCGAGCATGGTTGATCTCATTGTTCACGTCATCGAGCCGTTCCACGGGCGGTTGTTCGATCCGGCCAACGGCGGTGGCGGCATGTATGTGTCCAGCGCCCGGTTCGTCCTGAACCACAAGAAGAATCCGAGCGAAGAAATTTCCATCTTCGGGCAGGAGCGTGTGGTGGAAACCATCCGGCTCTGCAAGATGAACCTCGCCGTCCACGGCTTGAGCGGCGACATCCGCGCCAGCAACACGTACTACGAGGACGTTCACGACTGCGTGGGCAAGTTCGCTTTCGTGATGGCAAATCCGCCGTTCAACGTGTCTGGTGTGGACAAAGAGAAAATCAAGGACGATCCGCGCTTCCGGCTCGGCCTGCCCAGCACGGGCAACGCGAACTACCTCTGGATTCAGATTTTTTACCACGCGCTCAATGCCAAAGGCCGCGCCGGGTTCGTGATGGCCAACTCGGCGGCGGACGCACGCGGGTCGGAATTGGAAATCCGCAAGAAGCTCATCCAGTCCGGTGCCGTGGACGTGATGGTGTCGGTCGGGCCGAACTTCTTCTACACGGTCACGTTGCCCGCTACCCTCTGGTTTTTCGATAAGGGCAAACCCGAGGCGCTCAAGGACAAGGTACTGTTCATAGACGCCCGGCACATCTACCGGCAGATTGACCGCGCCCACCGGGAGTTCACGCCGGAGCAGATCGAGTTTTTGGCGAACATCGTGCGGCTCTACCGGGGCAAAGCGCCGGAGTTCCTCTGCGAGAGCGAAAAGCTGCTCAAGGCGGACTTCCCGAAGCTGAAATACGCCGACATGCCAGGGCTGTGCAAGGCGGCGACGCGGAAGGAAATTGCAGCGCAGGGCTGGAGTTTGAATCCGGGCCGCTACGTGGGTGTGGCGGAGGGTGAGGAAGTGAGCAACGCCGACTTCATGGAGCAGTTCGAGGAACTGACCGAAGAACTGGAAACGCTTAATGCCGAAGCGGGGGAACTGGAAGGACTCATCGTCAGCAACGCGGCAAAGATATTGGAGACGTGACGATGGACTGCGTTCTCAAAGACCTTATCGCAATTTCCAAGGACGGAGAGTGGGGAAAGGGTGAACCGTTCGACGATTCCTTGGAGATGCTCGCTATCCGAGGAACAGATTTTGAGCACGTGCGCTTCGGTGATACGGCATCAACTCCGCGGCGGCATATCCCCAAGCGAATTGCAGAAAGGAAAACGCTTCAACCGTGGGATGTGCTTATCGAGGCGGCTGGGGGAACGAAGAATCAAATCACCGGGCGAACCGTCCTGCTGCGTCCACGGCTGTTCTCCCGTTCCGAGCTTCCGTTTACCTGTGCAAGCTTCAGCCGTTTCATCCGATTCAGAACTGACCTTTGCGACCCGCAGTTCATGTTCTGGTATCTCCAGTATCTTTATGCCTCCGGCTTTATGCACGCGTACCACACGCAACATACCGGGGTGGCTCGTTTCCAATGGACAACTTTTTCGGAGCGCGAGCCGCTTGAGCTTCCCGCGCTAGCGGTTCAAAGGCGGATCGCGGGTGTTCTGTCTGCCTACGACGAACTGATTGAGAGCAACACGCGGCGCATCCAGATTTTGGAGCAGATGGCCCAGACTCTTTACCGGGAGTGGTTCGTCAATTTCCGCTTCCCCGGTCACGTCAAAGGCAAACTAGTCGGCTCCCCGCTAGGAGAAATTCCGCAAGGCTGGGAAGTGAAATCGCTTGAAACATGCTGTCACTTGGTAATGGGCCAATCGCCAGCTTCGGAGTTTTACAATGAGCGGGGCGAGGGGCTTCCGTTTCATCAAGGCGTAACCGATTTTGGAGAGCATTTTCCAATAGACCGAGTCTTTTGCACTGTCGACAACCGCGTAGCTGAGATCGGCGACGTTCTTTTCAGCGTTCGTGCGCCTGTAGGCCGGATCAACTTGGCCGACAAGCGAATCGTGATTGGTCGCGGTGTAAGTGCTATCCGTAGCAGGTTGGGCCAGCAGACATTCCTGCTTTTCCAACTGAAGGACAAATTCAAGGAGGAAGACACAATGGGGAGCGGCACGATATTCAAGGCCGTGACCAAGGAAGACATGCAAAAAATTCCGCTCGTGTTGCCGTCATCAACCATCGTCAAGCAGTTTGAATCAAACGCCCAACCGATGGTTACGCTACTTGAGAATCTGACCAAGAAGAACGCCAACCTCCGCAGCACCCGCGACCTGCTGGTGTCCAAACTGGTTTCTGGCCAAGTGGCGGTAGGAGACATTGAGACAACAACCAAGGGATAAAAACGTGGACAACAAAAAGGCTTTTCACGCACCCCTGCATCCGCTCGACACCGAGGAGCAGACACAGGGCTGTCGGCACACGAACCCCGACATCTGCGCGAAGTATTACATGCCCAAGGTCTGCGCGTTTGCTCGCGTTGACAAAATGTGCCTCGCCCCGCCGGTGTCGTGGCCCAAGCAATTCCAGAAGCTCAAACACGGCAAAGCAAAATCGAAGTAAACGAATCGTGATCGACCAAAACGCCAACCTCCGAAGCACCCGCGACCTGCTGCTGCCCAAGCTGATCTCCGGCGCGTTGGACGTGTCGAAGCTGGAGATCGAAACCGCATGAGCACCACCGCCAACCTCTCAGGGAGCCGCGTCAGTTCATCGCCGGTTGGACGCCGCGTTCGGGCTGAAATCGCCGTCGGAGATGGCAGGCTGGGCTTATTTGTTCGATGGACGGCCAAGCGCTGTAAGTCCATCATTTGCAACGTGTTCTTATTTGAGTGGAAAACGTCCCGATGAAAGCATGGATGACCAAAGCATTGGAGATGCTCAAGGCAAGCCTTGAGCCGCCCAAGCACGAATTGAACGAGTGCGATTGGAAAGCGGCGCTCTCGCCGGACAAGAAGCGGCTCACGGAGCATCTGTCGGCGTTTGCGAACCAGCCGGGCGGCGGCTATCTGGTGTTCGGTGTGGATGCGACGGGAACGGCCAGCGGCGTGGACGAGAAAACGGTCGAGACGACGGTGAACCAACTGGCTAATCTCGGTCGGCAGGGGCTTGAGCCGCCGGTGGCGCTCGATCATGCGGTGGAGGATTACGGTGCGGTGCGGTTGCTGTTTGTGCAGGTGCCGGAGTCGGCGGTCAAGCCGGTGCATCTGCGGGGCAAGGGACTGGAAGAAGCATTCATCCGTTCCGGCGGCACGACACGGAAGGCTTCCCGTCAGGAGATCGGGACGCTGATGCTGAACAGCCGGACGCCGCGCTGGGAGGAATTGCACGCTTCGGTGCTGCTGCCAGATACGGAGTTCGTGCAAAAACTGAATATCGAGCCGATCCACAAAATGCTGGAGCGGCCTGCTCCCACCACGCGGGAGGAAACGCTGACGTGGATGGAATCCGAGCGGTTCATCGTCCGCGAACCTGCGGGTGGCGGCTACGTGACGAATCTTGGCGCAATCGCAGCAGCGCGGAAGCTCACCGATTATTCTGACCTGAGCCGGAAGGCGATGCGGGTGGTGGTGTATGACGGATTGAACAAGGCGAAGACAAAGCAGGAGCAGGAAGGAACGAAGGGCTATGCGGTCAGCTTCCAAGGGCTGTTGCAGTTTGTCATGTCGTTGCTGCCGCAAAGCGAGGTCATCGAACAGGCGTTGCGCCGGAAGCGCACGGTGTACCCGGAGATTGCCCTGCGCGAAATCATCGCCAACGCGCTCATTCATCAAGATTTTTCCATCACGGGCGCTGGCCCGCTGATCGAGATTTTCGACGACCGGATCGAAGTGTCGAATCCGGGCGGACTGCTGCCGTCCAAGCGGCTCGACCGACTGATCGGCACGCAGCCGGAGTCGCGTAATGAGCAACTGGCGCGGGCATTCCGGCGCTACAAGATTTGTGAGGAACGCGGATCGGGGCTGCTCAAGGCAGGCTTGCAAGTGGAACTCTACGGGCTTCCGCCGATTGAGTTCACGGCGGGGCCGAATCATTTCAAGGTCACGCTGTACACCCCCCGGACGTTCGCCCATATGTCGGCCCGCGAACGGTTGGAAGCCTGCTACCAGCACGCGGTCTTGAAGTATTATTCGGACAGCGCGATGACCAACAAGACCCTGCGCGAACGGTTGAAGATGTCGGAGAAGCAGAGATCAATGGTGTCGGTCCTGATTCAGGAGGCCATCGACCAGAAGATGGTCAAGGCCGCCGACCCAAGCAACAAATCCAAGAAGTTCGCAGAGTACGTGCCCTTCTGGGCGTGATGAACCGGCGACATGAGCAAGGACTACTCCGAAGACACGCTGGTCGAGCAACCCGCCATCGAGATTTTCGCCGGGCTGGGCTGGCAGACCATCGGCGCTTTTGACGAGGTCTTCGGTGCCGGGGGCACCTTGGGCCGGGAGAGTGCGGGCGAGGTCGTGCTGTTGCGCCATCTGTTACCGGCGCTGAAGAAGTTGAACCCCAATGCGCCGCCGGAAGCGATTGACGCGGCGGTGAACGAGTTGACCCGCGACCGCAGTGTGATGTCGCTGGCCGCCGCCAACCGCGAGGTCTATGCGCTGCTGAAGAACGGCGTGAAGGTGGAAATCCGCACCCCGGAAGGCGAGTTGGCGGCGGAGCGTATCCGGGTCATGGATTGGGACACCCCGGCGAACAATCACTTCCTGCTGGTGTCGCAGTTGTGGGTGACGGGCGACATGTACAAGCGCCGCCCGGACTTGGTGGCGTTCGTCAACGGGCTGCCGCTGGTGGTGAGCGAGTTCAAGTCCATCAAAGAGCGCGTGGAAGCGGCGTTCAAGGACAACATCACGGACTACAAGACCACGATCCCGCAGTTGTTCGTTTACAATGGGCTGATCCTTGTCTCCAACGGCATCGAGGGCCGCATGGGCAGCCTGACGGCGGCTTGGGAACATTACTGCGACTGGAAGAAGATAAGCAGTGAAGACGAGGCGGGCAGCGTGTCGCTGGAGACGCTCATCAAAGGCACCTGCGATAAAACGCGGCTGCTGGACTTGGTGGAGAACTTCACGTTGTTCGAGGAAAAGGGCGGCAAGATCAGAAAGGTCGTAGCCAAGAACCACCAGTACCTCGGCGTCAACAACGCCATCAACGCGGTGCTGGGCCTGAAGCACAACCGGGGGCGGCTGGGCGTGTTCTGGCAGACCCAAGGCAGCGGCAAGACGTACTCGATGGTGTTCTTTTCCCAGAAGGTGCTGCGGAAGATTCCGGGCAACTGGACGTTCGTAGGCGTTACCGACCGCAACGAACTGGACGATCAGCTTTACAAGAATTTCGCCAGCGTGGGCGCGGTCACCGAGCCAGAGCAAAGCGTGCGGGCCGACAGCGCGGAGCACTTGAAGCAGTTGCTCACCGAAGATCACCGGTATGTGTTCACACTGATCCAGAAGTTCAGGACCGTGAAGGGCGGGAAGTTTCCCAAGTTGTCGGACCGAGATAACATCATCGTGATGACCGACGAAGCGCACCGCAGCCAGTATGACACCTTCGCCATGAACATGCGCAATGCGCTGCCCAACGCGGCGTTCATCGGGTTCACCGGCACGCCGTTGATGACCAGTGGCGAGGAAAAAACCAAGGAGGTCTTCGGCGATTACGTCAGTGTTTACGACTTCAAACAGTCGGTGGACGATGGCGCGACGGTGCCGCTGTTTTACGAAAACCGCATCCCTGAACTACAACTGACCAACGAGCAGTTGAACGACGACATTTACCGGGTGATCGAGGACGCCGAACTGGACGAGGAACAGCAGCGCAAGCTAGAGCGCGTGCTCGGCAAGCAGTACCACCTGATTACCCGCGAGGAACGGCTGGACAAGATCGCGGGGGACATCGTGCGGCATTTCACCGGGCGCGGCTTCAAGGGCAAGGCGATGGTGGTCTGCATCGACAAGATGACGGCGGTGAAGATGTACAACAAGGTGAAGGCGGCATGGGCCAAACACGCGGACGCGCTCAAGAAGTCGCTGGCCAAGGGCACCCCGGAGGAACAGGACGCCACGCTCGACACGTTGAACTGGATGACCGGCACCGACATGGCGGTGGTCGTGTCGCAGGCCCAGAACGAGGTCGCCGACTTCAAGGCGAAGGGATTGGACATCACGCCGCACCGGCTACGCATCGTGAAGGAGGATTTGGAGACGAAGTTCAAAGACCCGGATGATCCGTTCCGCTTGGTGTTCGTGTGTGCGATGTGGATGACCGGCTTTGACGTGCCCAGTTGCTCGACCATCTACCTCGACAAGCCGCTGCGGAATCACACGCTGATGCAGACTATCGCCCGCGCCAACCGGGTGTTCAAAGATAAGGTGAACGGGTTGATCGTGGACTACGTGGGCGTGTTCCGTGATTTGCAGAAGGCGCTGGCCATTTACGCCGGTGGCGGCACCGGTGGCGGCGGTGGTGGGCCGACGCCGGTTGAAAGAAAATCGGAACTGATCGCGATGCTGAAGAAGACCATCGCCGAGGCGGTGGACTTTTGTAAACAGCGCGGGGTGGTCGTGAACACGATCCTCCAGACCAAGGCGCTGGAGCGCGTCAAGGCGCTTCAGGATGCGCGGGAGGCCATCTTGGTGTCCGATGACTCCAAGAAGCAGTTCCTTGCGTTGGCGGGGCGCACCGCACTGGTTTACCGAGCAATCCTGCCGGACGCGGCGGCCAGCCAGTTCGCGCCGTACTGCGCCGTGTTCACCACGCTGGCGGACATGATCCGGGCGTTGCTGCCGCCGGTGGATATTTCCGGGGTGATGCAGCAGATCGAGGGTGTGCTGGACAAATCCATCGGCACGAGCGGGTACACGATCAAAGAAGAAACCAAGCTGCTCGACCTGAGCCAGATTGACTTCGACGCGCTACGGAAGTTTTTCAAGAAGGCGCCCAAGCGGGCAGAGATCGAGCGGTTGCGGACGGCCATCACGGCCAAGCTACAGGCCATGATCGCGCAGAACCGGACGCGGGTGGATTTTCTTGAAGAGTTCCAGCAGTTGATTGACGAATACAATGCCGGGTCAGCTAACAGGGAGGCCGCCTACGAGGCGCTGCTCCAGTTCACTCAAAAGCTGAACGCAGAAGAACAGCGCCATGTCCGGGAGCAGTTGAGCGAGGAAGAACTGGCGATCTTCGACATCCTGACCAAGCCACGCGGGGGCATCACGCCCAAGGAAGAAAAACAGGTCAAGGCGGTCGCCAAAGACATGCTGCTGCCGTTGAAAGCGAAGGCGCGGGTGCTGGATTGGCGGAAGAAGCCACAGACGCGGGCGGTGGTACGGCTTTGCATCAACGAATGGCTCAACAAGTTACCGCCGGTGTATACGCGTGCGGTTTACGAAGCCAAGTGCGAGGCGGTTTACCAGCATGTTTACGACGTGTACGGGAGCGGGCAGGCCGGGTAATCGGGAAGCCGATGAAGCGCCGGTCTGCTTAATTCACTCTATATTCTTCCCGGCATCGCTCCCATTTCTCCGCGTCCATTTCCACCGCTTCATCCTTGGCCTCGCGCAACCATTGCTCCGCGATGGCGGCGGCGCGTTGACCACCAGCCTGGCTTGGATGGTTTCGAGCGCGATGGCCGAATTGCTTTCGCCCGCGCCCCCGTCCGCTTCCGCGTGGCGCAGGTCTGCCCGGCGCTCCAGGTGTTCATTGGCCGAGGCGAGGGCGCTTGCAATCGTTCGCGTCGCTTCCGCCCACTCGGCTTCCCATTCCGGGTAAAGGATCGGGTGCCCATCGAAGTGCTGGCCCTGAATCAATTCGACGGCGGCGCGATGCGCAAAAAAATCCTGGAGCAGCGCGGTAAATGCGCGTTGCCACTCCGCCAGATTCAACTCGTCTTTTCCGTCGCTGGTCTTCATAGGCATCGGTTCAGATTCGATGCGCGATTACTCGGACAAGATTCACCTCCTTGAAGAACAACAACCCTCCGGCGGCTGGTTGTTCTTTAATAGGCGAGTCCAAGGACATGTAGGTCAATAGCGAGCTGTGTTTGCCGGTGGAAGGAAGGGCCGGATGG
>CAINDV010000730.1 GCA_903847485.1 uncultured Verrucomicrobiota bacterium | reverse complement strand
GGGTCAGCGGTAAAGGCTGGGCAGGCAACAGATAGTGGTTTCATCCCAGCCCATTTCACTCGAAAACACGGGATGGGTCTAGCAAAAAGTGCGAGCCCTGTGGTTAGGGCCCACTCCCGATGCATATGAAAATGCCGTGCGGCTTCGACGACGCAGCGCTTGATCTGCCACCAACCCGCATCCCAATGCTCAACTTTATATTTGGAAGTCGGCAGGTCTTTGAACTCCTGGAAAAACGTTTCGTAGATTTCATGGCCACGCCCCAAAAGCTCGGTCTCTTCGGCGTCGAGCTTTTGGGCGGCAAGCCAGTCGGCGATGAAGCGGTCGGTGCTGTCGGCAGCGAGTGATCGGGTGATGTCGGAGTCGGAAGTTTTCCATTCTTTAACCGCAGACACTTTGAAGGGGAAAAAGTGGTTCGTGATTTGAAATGTCCGGCCCTTGTAGCTGACGTTCCGCAGAGACGCGGTTTGATTCGAGTCGGCAAAAAGACTCCAGACGATGCAGCGGCGCACGAAATCGGCGCTCGGTTCTTTGGCGGGTTGGAGGAATTGGTCGCGGTCGTTGACCCAAGTTTTGCGGACGTTCTTGCGAACCGCGTGGACGATCATCGCCCGGCCGAAATTTCCTGGCACGATGGACAGTGCGCCCGCACTCACATACGGGCCGGAAAGCAGCGCTACGTTGTTGTAGTTCTGCACGTCATTGCCCTTGCACATGAGAGAGGCGAGAAAGCCATCGGCAACGCGGTCGCGGACATCCTGATTGCCCCGTTTCACGCTTATCGCACCGCCGAGCGGCGGAAAAATCTCCGTGGCCGGAACGCGCTCGATCCATTTGCTCAAGAACCGCGAGCGATGTTCGGCAACGACTAGCTTGCGGGCGATTTTGCTCGTGTCGTCGTCCAGCACGTTGACTTCCAGCCTCTGCGTTTCGAGCTTCCTGGGCTTCGCCAAATCCCAGACGAGGAATCCAATAGGAAAGGCGTTAGCCTGATTCGGACCGGAGAAATTTGCGGACGAAAACACGAAGCCATCCCGAAATGAAAACTGAAACACCCGGTCCCGGAATTTCTGATCGTTGTTGGAGTTGACGTATTTGAGCGTGGAGAAAAGGCCAAGGTGCGCCTGTTTGCCCGCAAACTCCTGGCGAATGCGAAACAGAAACTGCGCGAACAACTCGCGCGAAACCTCTCCGAGTCCCCACTCGTGCATGAGCGGACGAACTTTCGTATCGCTCACGCTCTTCTTACTCTCGCCGGAGTAGCCCGCTTTCTGCGCTGTGGCGAAGGGCGGGTTGATGAAGATGATCCACTTTATGTCTGGGTTCGCCAGATCACGCACGAGGTTTTCCGGCATTTTGCCGCCCTTGGGAAAAAGCGATCCCTGACCAAAGACCGCCTCCACGTCATCGTTGAGGTAGTCATATTGAAACACCGTTGCGCCAGGAAATACGCGCTTGCAGTGCTGTGTGTCCACCTCGTCAAGCGTCGAGAGATAGATGCTCGGATAAGCATCCGCCGGGAGGAACCATTCGAGATTTCCCGTGCCAGCGGCCATGTCCCACAGGCGGTAGTTCTTCGTCCACCACTTCGGCCCGACTACCTTTTCGAGATAGCCATGTGCCTTTCGCGCGAACGGAACAGGCGTAAAAAACTCGCCGGTAAAACGGCGAATAGGGTCGTCGGTCAGGCGGTCAACCTTGGCGAGAATGTTGCGGATCGCTGCGGGGTCGGTGACTTTTTCGTAGTTCGACCAAAACCATTCGTATTCTTTCGGCAGGATTTTCTTCGTGCGCTTTTCATTTGGGCCAATGAGGAAAACTACCTTGTTGTCATTGCGATCATAGACCGAGCGCCCATGCTGGATGTCACATAGGAAATAGCGTGAAGATTTCGTCCCGTTGCGGACGGACTCGCCGAAGCACTTGTTCCAATAGTCAAAAACGTCCTCGAAATTATCCTCGGTGATGAGTTTATGAACCCGGAAATCGAACGCCAATTGGGCTGCACGATGGTGCGTGAGGAGACGGCTGAATAGCTCGTATTCCGCTTCGTCGAGAACGTCGAAGACTTTGATTTTGTCCGTCGCCGCGAAGGCGGCGAGGTCAGCAACCAGTTTGCCATCCGGCGTGCTGGGAGCGAGCTCCCAATCATACTTTTTCTCCTTGGCATAGAAATCCTTCCACGTTTTGGTTTCCGTGAAAAATGCGTGGTGTCCGTCCGCCACACAAATTACTGGCGGCACCATTTTATCCGCGTGGCCGAGGCGCAACCGCCTGACGTAATATAAGACTTGGGCGATGACGGCGGCGCGTGAGTCCCGTTTCTGGAGGCTGCGCGAGCGTTTGAACTCGAAGAATATCTCCGGCGAATAAAGGTCGTGGTGAAACTCCGTGTCATATTTCAGCCCGAAATGCGAAGCATAGGCATGCTTCACCTCCTCCTCGGTTTTCGCTTCCAGGATTTGCTTGCTGAAATTCGCAAATAATTTACTCATTGGAAAAGTGCTGCTGCAGCGGTTGCCTTCATGTCGTCGCCCTTGCTTTCCCTACGGTGCAGTCGAGGCAGAGAGGAGGGCAGCGTGTAATCCTGGGTGACGCGCCTGTTATGGCGGCGGGGATTGGAGTAAGCGAGTTCCTCGCAAAGCAGGAGGTCGCGGGGCCGGGCATAGGCGTTGATGAGATTGAAGACGGCACGGCGAACGGTGGTTTCGCGCACGGAACCGCTGAAGCGGCGGATTTGATCCACCTCCGAGCGGTAGGTGTGAATGGGCGCGTGGCTGGACATGGGATCGAGAATGGCTTAATGGGGACTCCCAGATGGAGCGCACGCCGGCTTGTCGCTAAACACCAGCGCCCCGGTTGGACAGTGTTTCACGCATTCTTCGGCGACTTTCTGGAGGCCGTCTTCGATGGCGCGGTTAAAGGGGGCGGAGATGCGCACGTCGAAGCCGCGGCCGACGAAGGTGAGGCCGAGTTCCTCCTGCGCGAGTTCGGTGAGCTTCACGCAGATGCCGCAGAGGATGCACTTGCCAGGCTCGAAGATCACTCCGCCGGGATTCAACTGCTGGTCGAATTGCCTTCGCTCTGCGCGGAATCGTCCAGCATCGGCGCCATAGACCTGGGCGTAGTGCTGGAGGACGCAGTTGCCGGAGCTGCGGCAATCGCAGTGCAGGCAGCGGGCGGATTCGTCGGCGGCTTCCTTCTTCGTGTGGCCGCGGCAGGCGTCACAGGGCGTCACGCTGGCACCGGGGCTCGCGGTGCGGAGGAAGGCGCGGAGTTCGCCAGCATCGAGACGGCCCATGATGCTGGAGAAAGGCTTCTCAGGACGGCGCGGAGGCTGTCCGCTGAGGTGGCGGTGGACGCACTCGGCGGCGGCTTTGCCCTCGGACATGGCTTTGACGAGTTGTTTGTGGACGCGGACGGCGCTGCCCGCCGCGAACACGCCGGGCACGCTGGTCGCGCAGGTGTTCGGGTCAGCTTTGATGCCGGTGGCGGCCATCGTTATGCCGAGTTTCTCGCCGTCGGCTTTGGAGACTTCGCCGACGGTGAGCAAGACGCTGTCAACGCCGTGCAATAGGTCTCCCAGCGCCAAGCTGCGGCCGAGCTCAACGCTCAGGTTGAATTCCACGCCAAGGCGCGCGAGTTGGGCGATCTCGCCGTCCAGCGCGGCGCGGGGAAGCGTCTTCTCCTCCGTGCCGGTGCGTAGCGTGCCGCCGGCTTGCGCGTTGCGATCTAGCACCGTGACGGCGTGGCCTTGCCGCGCGAGGTAATAGGCGGCCGCGAGGCCCGTCGGTCCGGCGCCCACGATGGCGACGCGCTTGCCGGTGGCGGGTTTACGGCCGGGCACGTGCGGGGCGGGCTGAGAGAGATCGTAGTCGGCGACGAAACGCTCCATGTCGCGGATGGCGGCGGGGTCGTCCCAGTGGCCGCGACGGCAGCCTTGCTCGCACGGATGATGGCAAAGGCGTCCGAGCACGGCCGGCAAGGGCAGCGCGCCGCGCACGCTGGCGATGGCTTCGGCGAGGCGGCCAGCTTCGAGATGGCGGAGGGTGACCGGGATGTTCAGCAGCAACGGGCAAAGCCGCTGGCAGGGCGAGAGGCAGTCGCCGACGTGATCGCTGAAGAGCAATTCCAGCGCTGTGCGGCGGGCTTCGTGGACTTCCTCGGTCTCGCTCTCGACCACCATGCCGGGCGCGACTTTGGTGCCGCACGAGGGAACGAGTTTGCCGTTGATCTTGACGAGGCAGACCTGGCAAGAGTTGAGCGGGCCGCATTTCTCCAAGAAACACAAGGTCGGTATATCAATGCCCAGTTTGCGGGCAGCATGTAGGACGCTATCACCCGGGGTGACTTCGACCGGCTGGCCATCGATGGTGATTAAAGACGCGGTGCTCATTTCGTCGAAAAGGACTTAACGCAAAGGCGCAAAGACGCGAAGACGCCAAGTTCTTCGCGCCTTTGCGTCTTTGCGTTGAAATCTTTGACCGTTCATTTCACTTCGATGGCCGAATGCGGACACACCACCCGGCACGTATCGCACCTCGTGCATTTCGCGTCGTCAATCTCGTGGCGGGCGTAGGGCGTCATGGGGATGGCGTCCACGGGGCAGTGCTGGGAACAGAGCGTGCAACCGGTGCAGTCGGCGGTGACGCGGTAGTGGATGAGCGCGGTGCATTTGCCGGCGGGACAGCGTCCGCGAACGTGCGCCTCGTATTCGTCGTGGAAGTAGCGCAGCGTGGAGAGGACCGGATTCGGCGCGGTCTTGCCCAGGCCGCAAAGGCTGCCGGCGCTGACCTGGCGGGCGAGGTGACGGAGTTCATCGAGGTGCGACTGGTGAGCCTTGCCGGCGCAGAGACGCTCCAGGATGTCCAGCATCCGCTTGGTACCGATGCGGCAGAAGGTGCATTTGCCGCACGACTGGTCCTGGGTGAATTGCAGGAAGTAGCGCGAGATGTCCACCATGCAGGCGGTGTCGTCCAGCACCACCAGTCCGCCGCTGCCCATGATCGCGCCGACTTCGCGCAGGCTCTCGAAATCTACCGAGGTGTCCGCAAGCCGCGCCGGCACGCAGCCGCCGCTTGGCCCGCCGATCTGCACCGCCTTGAAGCGCCGCCCCGCCTGCACGCCGCCGCCGATTTCCTCGACGATTTCGCGGATCGTCGTGCCCATCGGAATCTCGATGAGTCCGCCGCGCTGAATTTTGCCGGCGAGGGCGAAGACCTTCGTGCCTTTGCTCTTGGCCGTCCCGATGGCGGCAAATTTCTCCGCGCCGTGCCGGACAATCCACGGCACCAGCGCGAGAGTTTCGACGTTGTTAATCAACGTGGGCCGACCCCAAAGTCCCGACTGCGCTGGGAACGGCGGGCGCAATCGCGGCATCCCGCGCCCTCCCTCGACCGACGCGATGAGCGCTGTCTCCTCGCCGCACACGAAAGCGCCGGCACCCTCGAAGACGGTGAGTTTGAGCGGGATAGTGGCACGGGCGTCCCGCCCGTCGGTTGTTTCGTTGGGCCGCTCGGGCGGGACGCCCGTGCCACTAAGCCAGCCGCGCTTTTCCAATTCCGCGATCGCCGCCCGAACGCGCTTCACCGCCAGCGGATACTCGTGGCGGATGTAGAAGACGCCTTCGTGCGCGCCGACGGCCAACGCCGCCAGCGCCAGGCCCTCGATGACCCGGTAAGGAAACGATTCCAGAATCATCCGGTCCATGAACGCGCCGGGATCGCCCTCGTCGCCATTGCAGATGACGAATTTCTCCGCGCCCGCCTGCTGGCTGACGACGCGCCACTTCTGGCCCGTCGGGAAGCCCGCCCCGCCGCGCCCGCGCAAGCC
>CAINDV010000729.1 GCA_903847485.1 uncultured Verrucomicrobiota bacterium | reverse complement strand
CCGCCAACGCGCCGCCCAAAACACCAGCGCCGCCGATGACGACGGCCACTTCGCCAGTTAGATCGAACAGGTTCAACATGGGTGCAGAGTAACGCCCCGGAGCAACTGTGGGAAGCAAAATGTGGGTCCGGAAGCAGGGCTGGGCGCATCTCAGGTTTGGTACAACTCAGTGTTAGTCCCGGAGGGACATTCGATAATAGCCCAGCGTGATAACACTGGGACCGTGGCCGCAACCAGATGAGTCCCGTTCTGGACGGCAGAAAAGGGCGAACCTAGAGCCGGTGTGCTTTCGTCCCGAACGGGACTGGCTACTGGCGGCGTCCCTTCCCCAGCGTTGAAACGCTGGGCTATGATCGAACGTCCCTCCGGGACTTGGCCGAAAGGCTGCAAGGAACCTGATTTGCTCACATAAGAGTTTGAAAAGCCCCCGTCGGTAGGGCGAGGCTTCTGCCGAGCCTTTCGGAACCATTGCGCGGCGGCTGCCGTCGAGGCTCGGCAGGAGCCTCGCCCTACCGCAGCAGGCATTTTCAAACAAGCTCTAAGGCGGAAGAAGCAGTGCGGTAGCACCTTCCGAAGGCCGCAATAGTGTTCGACCGGTTTCACATAGATGCAATCGTTCCCCTACCCCTGGTGCGCCTAAGCCAGAGCCACGGGCATTCGCCCCATGATGCAGTTAGCCAAGACGCTGCTTAGCCGTAACCATGTAGCAGAAAGACCCTCCAATGAACCGCAGAGAAGCGAAGGACGCAGAGAATAATCATTCCGGCGGCTAGTTTCGGGTTCACCGAAGGGTGACTTTTATTAGGCCACAGGCAGATGCTTGTTCTCTGTGTCCTTCACAGTGCTATCTCCCAACTTCGTCGCGTTCGGCGAAGATTTCTTTAACGCCGAGGACGCAATGGTTGGCGGGGAGGTCCGCAGAGAACATGTTTCCTCTGCGTTGAAGCGGGTGGCCCGACAGTTTGGTTGCGGCTTGGCCGCGCTATCTCTCTGCGGTTCATTGGAGGGTTGTTCCTCTGAATAGATACGGCTTAGCCACAAGAGCGGCATTCTTTCAGGGCGGAAACACCGAAACAACAACGGCCGGATGGAAGGTAGCGCGCCTCTCCAGTCAAAAGTCAGAGCTTCTTACGTCGGCTGTTACTTTTGAACCGGCACGAAGACAGCGCCGAAGCCGCCCCTGCCGGTCAGTAACCGAGGATGCCGTATTTGCCGACTACGTCGCTGCCCAAGGGGTACTGCGGATGCGCCTTTAGTGAGAAAGTGAAGCCGAGCGACCAATCCACGTCGCCGCCGCCGTTGTTCTGGATGGTGGTGATGAAGGCCCCGGTCCAACTGCGGAAATCGCGATAGACGCTGTAGGCCTGGTTGGCCAGCCGCGCGGTGTTGATGTCGTAATACTCCTGCACCCGAAAACCCCAGTTCTGGTTGAAGCGATAGTAGATGGTGCCGCTGACAATGTTACCGCCCTGGCCCCAGGCAGTCGGCTCGGTGACGGGGTCATAGTTAAAGTTAGGCCGCAGATAGTAGTAAGTCGCCCCGAAACTCCAGGTGGAGTTGGGAGTTACCGTAAGGGTCTGGGACGCAAGGTCAAACGTGCTCAGGGCGGGGTTGTAGCGGCTCAAGGCTTCCACGCTGAGCCAACTCCGGGGCTGGAAGACGACCTCGGAGAAGACATCGGGAAAGGTGCTTTGCCCCGGCGGCGGATTCGGCAGGCAGTCGGCGTAGAGCGACCAGTTGAAGAGGTTGGCCACCGATCCGTCCCGGCGGGTTTGGAATTTATTATTGAGGCCGAGCCGGACGACATTCTGCGCGCCAATCTGATCAATGGCATTGTAGGCGGGAAACTCAAACAGCAGCGGATATAGGTTGGGCATCAGATGGTCGAACTGCGGCGGACTGTTGGCGGGGACGCTCGGGTTGGGCACATAGGCATAGTTGACCGAAGGTTGAATGATATGCCTAAGTCCGTCCACGTCGAGTAAGCCGCTGCGAAGGCCGGGCCAGGTGCGGGAGGCTTTGAAGTTCACTTCCATGCCGGTGTTGAAAACCCACCGCGACTGCGCGGTGTTGGTGTAGCTACGGCCGCTGGCGTCGGTGTAGTAGGTGTAGCGTCCGCCGGCACGCGGTTCAAAATTGAGCCAGCCCAAGACAGTCTGCGGCAGAGTCAATTGATGCCAGGTGTCGGCGCGCGTGGCGGCGAAGCCCGGCTTCGTCAGGCTCTGCATGAAGAGTCGCTCCAGATAGCCCAGCGAGCTTTCGCTCTGGTAGTAAACCGGCAGCTTCCCGATTTGCTGCGGGTAGGCCGTCAACCGCACTTCCGGCAGACGCTGGACGGTGTTCAGGAAGTTATTGATCCGCGGCTGCACGTAGGTGTCGAGGCTGAAGTTGGGCCAGAGTTTCTCGAAGTCGAAGTACGTGCTCGGCTGCGGATTGCGCTGGTAGAGGTTCTGGAAGAACTCCTGGGTCACGTCGGAGTCGCTCTGGTAGCGCACCTGGGATTTGATGAACAGATTGGTGTACGGTTCGGACTGGTAACTAAGCCAGGCGATGCCGCGGTTGTGCGGATAGAGTTGCCCGGTGGTGGTGTTCTCCACTTCCGGTGCCTTGTCGTAGAGGTAATAGGACTCCAGCGAAGGCGTGCCCCAGCGGCCGAGATTGCCGTCCACGTCGAAGCCGGCACCAGCGCCGCGCTGGGTGCGGTAATCCAGATGCACCTTGCCGCTCCAATCCTCGCCCCAGAACCAGTTGTAGGTGCTCAGAAGATAGGCACCGTAGGTGTTTCGATAGCCCGGCGTGAACGTCCAGTAATTGGCCCGGTCGTTCAGCGGTCGCGAATAATACGGCAGGTAAAACACCGGGATGCCCGCCACGTAAACCGTGGCATGACGCGCCACCACGTACTTACCGGCGACGATCTTCACGGACTTGGCGCGGATGGTCTCGAAGGGATGCGCGGTGTCATCGGTCGTCACCACCGCATTGGTGCCGTAATAGACCCCATTCGTTGTGTCGCCGGAAAGCCCTTTCGCCGCGATGTACACCGGCGTCTTGCCGGTGCGGAACTGCTCGGCGGTCATCTGCCGGGTCTTGAAGTTGTAACTGAGATGGTCGCCGACCCAAACCTGCCCCTCGTTCTGCACGCGCACCGAGCCATCCGCCACCACCCAACCGGAGCGCTGGTCCACCGTGGCCTGCGCGGCGGTGAGCACGGCGTGGCCGTAGGTCACCACCACCCCGTTAGTGGCGGTGAACAGGCCCTTGCGCAGATCGTAATCCACCACGCTCTGCGGGCCGATTCCATCGACCGTCCACGACAGTTGTTCCTGTCCTCCGGAAAGAAGGACCGAGGCCAGCAACAAGCTGGCGGCAAAGATGGCGCGTAAATGTGTCATTCGACGCGGATAGCTAAACAGAAGTGCTCCGCACTGCCAAGCGTGGAGTAGGGCGCAGTTCTTGGTAACGACTACTCCTGCGGAAGCGCCCTGCGCCGGCAAAACAGGTGATCCGAGGAACTCGGCTGCCCCCCCAGACGCGCTGCGATCCACCCGGCGGCCAGCGCCGTTTCGTAGAGCAAGATCAAGAACGGACCTTCCTTTGTCGCGATGGGCGAAAGCGATTCGATCTGGGCAGCTCGCGCAGTGGCTCAAACGCGCGGCGGCTCTTCACCACGTTCGGCGAACCAGTGGCGGAGAAAAACCAGGTCGCCGGCATCCTTCTCGCGGTGGGTCACAACCTTCATTCGCCAGAGCAAGCGCGGCGAGGCGAACGGAATCGGCACACCGCCCAGCTCGCGCACGACGACGTGTTTTTCCGCCTCGGCATAATCAATCCCGCCCGCCGAACGCATCAAGTCCACGAGGATTTCATCGCCCACGCGGACGACGGTGTATTGGGAAAGCTCGCCGGGCTGGAGTTCGCGCACCGCGTTGTCCGGCAGCGTAGCGAGCGCGGCACAGATTTTTGCCTCATTTTCCAAATCCACTGCCACCATCAAATCCACGCCCGTCGTCATGCGGGGCAGGCCGGCGGCGATGATGGCCAGGCCGCCGACCACGACATATTTCGCGCCGCGTTGATTCAGCTCGCGGCACAGCGCGATCAGATCGTCCTCGGTGGGTGGGCGGCTGATCAGGTTTTCGGCAGCCCGCTCCGCGCCAGCATTTTGGTCATCCATACGTCCGCCTCTTCGTGGGTTTTGAAACGATAAACGCCCTTGGGACACCAGCGATGCTGGAAAGCCTCGTGCAACTGCGCCGCCGTTGCCTGCAACTGCATTCCCGCCCGCAGGCCGTCCGGCGTGTCGGTACGCCGGCCGACAAAGCGGTCAATCTCTTCCTCAACGTTGATGAGCGGTTGTTTCAAAGCGCCCCGAACATAAGCAGCCCCGTCCGCCGGTGCAAGCCTTGGCCGAGGTGGTGTCGTGAGGATTTCAAAGGCGAACAAAAGCGTGCGAGCAAAGGCGGACAGAATTATTGGGCGCGGATTTGCAGGAGGAGGGCGGGGCGTTCTCCGGCTTTTGGTTCGTGGGCGAGGATGCTGATGGTGCCGTTGGGCT
>CAINDV010000728.1 GCA_903847485.1 uncultured Verrucomicrobiota bacterium | reverse complement strand
GGGTAGAGTTTGGGGAGCTTCCATGGCGGGTTAAGTAGCTCCAAGCTTCAGGCGAAATCCGGTCTCTGAATTTCCTGACTGCCCGCCACCGTGACCTGTTTGGCTGGAGCAATGATCGTTTCGTAGCGCATACACTGAAGTTCAGGTCAGCAGGAAAACCCGTGCCGGGGCCTGGAGCGCACGTTGGGTTTCGGAGCCGCCGGGGTGGCCACCACGACGCCCTTGGCCCGGAGGATGGCCTGCGCGCGGGCTTGTTCCTCCACCGTTGGTGTTTGTGTCGGCAGGAGTTGGGCAAATCGCCCCTGCGTTTGGCTGCCGTGCAGGACTTGCGGTTCCCCGAAGCCGGTGAAGGCCCCCGAGGCATTGCGCCGGATGGGCAGGAACTTCGCCGGTTGAATGCCGGCCGCTTCGCCCATCAGGGCGACCACCTCGCGCCGATCAGGCGAAAGCGAAGGGCGTTGGTTGGGATTGAGGGGCGCGCCCGGTTCGGACAGCAGCGCCCAAGCCTCAGAACTCCTGATCCGATGGAATTAACCTGGGCCATTCCTGATACCACCCCACCAGAATTTCCAAACAAAAATCAGGGGATTTCAAAGCAGCTGCCCCAAAGGTGGTATCAGGAAGATTCCACGCTTCCCGAAAATCCGTGCGGCGGGTCAGGAGTTCTGAGCCTCCAACAATCCCTGCGCTGACTCAAACCTCCGCCCGCCGGCCATTACCAAACGTCGTTGACGGCTCTGACTGGGTGATACACCTTCGTTCCCGATGAAAACCGCCACCGTCAGAGATTTGCGCAACCAGTTTCCCCGCGTCGCCGCGTGGATTGCTGAAGGCGAGTCCGTAGAGATTACCAAGGCCGGGAAGCCGTTTGCCCACCTCGTGCCGCCCACGCCCGGCAAAGCTTCCAAACTCGTCAAGCCCGACATTCTGGCGCGGTTGAAGAAGACATGGGGCAACCGGGTTTTCTCTGCTCAGGAAGTCGCCGCCATGCGTGCGGCGGAGTTGGAAGGCGCGGAAGGATGATCGCCTTCCCCGACACGTCCGTCCCACCTGTTGCTGGACAAGTCGGAGCCAGCGTGCCGTGCAACTAAGGCAGAAGCACGGTGCGGTAGAACCGTGGCGGAAGCTTCGCTGCCTCGTTGTCCACGAAGCTGTCCTTCCATCCCTTCACGGTCGTCATCTCCAACCAAGTCTGCAAATCTCCAGAAACCAGCACCCGATATTGACGATTCGTCTCGCCGACAAACTCACATCGGAAACTACCGTCAGTTCGACATACAGGAGCCAAGAGATGTCCTCTGGTATAGGGATCAATCGGGCTGGTGGCCAACAGATACTCCTGTGAGTCCGACAAACCATCTCCATCAAAGTCGCCAGTGCCAGAGAGGTTCGTCAGGTTGCCCGCGAACTGCCATTCCCACCAGTCAGGCAAGCCGTCGTAGTCAACGTCGCTGTCCACCAGCGCCGAGTTCGTCCGCGCCAAAGGCTGCGGCAGCAGGTCCTGGTAGGTGACGAACACCCGACCGCCCGCTTGAGTCTTGATGCGGAAGAAGTTCGTATCACTGTCGCCAGGGGTGAAGCTCAGGTTGGTTCCATTTGCGGCTGACGTGAAGACAGCCGAGTTCGGGCCAGTCTCCTTCAGTGTCAGGTTGAAGCCCCAAGCATCCGATTCACTCGTGATCCGCACCTCCACCGTCTGCACCGCCTGCGTGTCCGTATTCAGATCCGAGTCTTCCAAGCTCACCACCGCCACGTTGGTCACGCTGTAGTATGGCCGGTCAAACCATACAAACCCAAGACTTCCGTTCGTCTTGGATGGCACCAGCCACACGTTCTCTGAGCGCCCACTCTCATGCCGCGCCGTGTCGTAAGCAGTGACAGAGAAGTAATACTCGGTGTTGTTGGTCAGGTTAGTTACCGCTAAGTAATCCTTGTCAGGAATGCCCACGTCCAATTTGGCCTGTGAATACAGACCGCCCTTTGGCCAGAGATAGACGCAGTAGCCAGCCACGCCAGACTGTCTCGGCCAGTTCAGATAAACCATCTTATCCCCTGCCAAACCAGACAGCGGCGATGGTGCGGGAAGTTGGATCAACATACTGCTTGCGCCTACCGTCTCCCGCTGCCGGCCATCGAAGCTCGCTGCTCCGGAGAAGATGTAACTGCCGTCCGGGCCACTAACCGAGTAGCTGACTGTTCTCGCGTCGTTGCCCGCAAACGGCCCCCACCGAATCATGCGATCATACTCACTCCACTGGCCTCCGTGGCTGATCACGGAAGGCGATAGCGGCCAAGGCACGGACTCTTCCACCGCATACTCACGCACTGAGAGGAGC
>CAINDV010000727.1 GCA_903847485.1 uncultured Verrucomicrobiota bacterium | reverse complement strand
TCGCCAACGCTAACGAACCGTTCCACCCGGCATATTCCGGCACCCGGCATACTGACGCCTATGCCGTTCCCGGCATAGGCGTCACACCGCCACGATGCGCTTTTCGTCGAATTCGTCCGTCACTCGGCCAGCGTAGCAGATGCTCCGCGCTCGCCGCTGCAACATCTGGTGGCCGGAGATCAGGTTCAATAAGCCCCGTGCGCCGCGGTCGGTTTCCTTCGGCTTCCGACTGTGGCGGATCAACAACACCGCCGGCCTCGGCTCCAGCCCGTGGAGCAAGGCATTCAGCGAGGCAAAGAAGAGCGCGAACTGCTTCGCGAATTCGTCCTCGGTAAAGTTACTCACGGTGTCGATGATCAGCAATCGGATGTTCTTGGCCTCGATCGTCCGTCGAAGTTCCGTTCGCAACCGCACGTCACCCAGATCCCAGACGGCCGGGATGTCCGTGACATGGATGAATTCGGCCGCCTCCGACGGCAACTTCATCTTCTGGAATTGATCCCGCAGCCGGCGTCGGCCGTTTTCGCAGTTCAGCCACAGGCTGGCGAACCGTGTTTGCACCGGATGGCCCAGCCATTGCCCGCTCCCTTGCGCGCCGAGCGCCATCAACTGCCCGACCGCAAATCCCTTGTAAGACCCTGGCGGGCCGAAGAGAAGGGCGATTTCGCCCAACTCGATCACCCCTTCGCCTACCAGCATCGCCCCTTCCGGCGGTTGGTAATTTAGCACTTCCTGCAAGCTGAAGACCCGCAGCACCGGGACGCTGGCCTGACTCCGTGGCGCGACCTCGCGTTGTGGGTCAGCCTTTGGTGCGGCTTCTCCCGCCAGCGGGTCAAACTCACCAGGCCGCAGCGGCGCGAAACCGGCCGCAGCCTGCGGCCCCGGCGTGCCCACCGGTTCATCCACCGGGTCGGGCAAATACTCACGCGCGGCGTCGTTCATGGCAGCACCTCCTTCCATTTCGGGTCAACCTCGAACGCATCCGCAGAAATACGCGCGGCATCGGCCAAGTCTTTTCCTCCTTCGCCACTCGTAGTGACAACGCCGCCCAAGTCAAACGCCGTCACCCGCGTCGCCCCGGCAGTCTTCAATTGCGCCGCCCATGCCCGTGCGGCCTTGCGTCCGGCGTCGTCCGCGTGCGGATAGAGGCACACCTGCTTGGCCTTGAACTGCGCCAGCGCCTCCGGTGCCAGCCGGTGGTTGCTCGCACCGAGCACACCCACCGGCGCCACCGTGGCCGCCTTGCCTTCGATCAGCAGGAAGTGAAACACCGCCAGCAAGTCCGGCGCGCCCTCCACCATTGCGATTTTCGGAAACGGCCGGCTCTCCAGCGTCCCGATGGGCCACGCTTTGCCGGTGCCCAGGCAATGCGCCTTGCGCTCGGACAATTGCCCGAATGCCGGCCACTTCGCGCCGTCCAGGCGTCGGAATTCGTGCAGTTGCCGCCGCTGGTCCGTGATACACCACGCCGGCCAGCCCCACAGCTCCGTGAAGAACAGTAACCCGCGTTCCTCCGCCAGGCGCAGCGCTTCCACCGCGACCCCGCGCCGCTCCGCCAGTTCGCGCAACTCCTAAGCCGTGCCCCTGCGCAACGGCGGCAGTTTCGGTCCTGGCTTTCGCGTGGCCTCCGGTGGGCACGCGGGTCGAGCGACGCCCAGTCGGTCCTTGACCCAGCGGATGGCTTCCGCCGTGCTGGCATTCAGAGCCAGCTTCACGAAGTCAACCACGTCACCGCCGTCGCCCGTAGCGAAATCCTTCCAGCGCGTGCCATCCTCGAACACCGAAAAACTGGGCGACCGATCTTCCCGGAAGGGAGAGGGCACACACTTGCCCGGCTGGCTGCGCAGGCCCAGGTCTGCCCAAGCCCGCGTGATCGAATAGCGCGACTTCAACTCTGCAATGTCAGGCAGTTGCACTCGGAGCCTCCTTCCCCGCTGGCCCGGCGGCGCGGACGACCTCCAGCAGCGCCTCGGCGACGGCGACAGCTTCGTCGAGGTCAAACACCAGTTGCGCCTCGCCGGAGTAATCCGTCCTTTGTTCCACCGTGATCCCGCCGCCCTGGTTGAGAAAAACCCGCGCGCCGTAGTGGAAGTGCGGCTCGATCACGATCTCAGCGCGTGGTTCGGTGGGGCCGGTTTGTTTCACGGGTCCGCTCATTCGGTGCCTCCGTTCTGCTCGCGGTCCAGCCGCGCCAGCCACGTCAACAGGCTGGTCCTGTTAATCAGCTTCACCCCGCGCACGGCCCCCGGCTGCCGCACCGTGATGGCGCGGATTTCGCCGCGCTCAATGGCCTCGTTAAGGCCCGTTCGGGACAATCCGGTCAGCCGGCAGCGGGCGCGCGGCGCTGGCAGTCGCACCCACTCGGCCACGCTAAGGTCCGCCTCCGTGAACGCGCGGAATTCCCTTCGCGCCAGCCCAGCCGCAGCGTTCGCGGCGACCGTTGGACGGCCTACCAACACGCTCCCAGCGCCGTCCGGTCGGCTGGAACCGCTCTCTTGTCTGTCGTTAATGTCGCTCATGTTTGTCAACGTTCGGCGTTCTCGCCGTTACCCAGCGCCAGATGTAACGCGGAC
>CAINDV010000726.1 GCA_903847485.1 uncultured Verrucomicrobiota bacterium | reverse complement strand
TCACTAGGAAAAGCCAACCGTCGGCGTTTGCGCAACTCGCGTCAAGGCCGCTCCAGTCAATGAGTTGCGCCACTTTCAGCACCTGCGGAAACCCGCGCGCTGATGGGGGAAGATGAGTCAGAATCGTCAGTGTCGAGAGATCCAGCCTGGACCAGTCCTACGCGCTCGTTGCCGGCAAAACGACTCACGTAAAGGACAAAAGCAATGCGATCAGGCTCCAGCTGCAGGAGAATGGAAGTCCGGCGCGACTCCTCACCATCGAAGCCAGGGCCTACAATGACGCGGTCGCCTTCCGGTACATTGTTCCCGAGCAACCAGGCATTGCTGAATACCGCTTAGCCGGCGAAAAAACCGAGTTCAAAATCAGCAAGGATGCCATCACCTACGCACAGGTTCTTCCCCGGGATTCGGTCCACAGCTACGAAAGCGAATATCTGAAGCTTCCGATCACGGCCTTCTCCCATGTCGGCAGCGTGATCAATGATCCGCTGATTGGATTGCCGCTTCTCATGGAGGTGCCGGGCGTGGCGTGGGTGGCCATCAACGAGGCGAACCTGGAAAAATACACGTCAATGTACCTGACCACCCATTCGAGCGGGTGGTCGGCGCACTGGCTCAAAGCCACGCTTGCTCCGCAATTGGAGGATGCGAGCGTGTGTGTGAACGGTCGGCTGCCGCTGACATCTCCGTGGAGAATACTCCAGGTGGGCGAAGGTCCGGGGCCGTTGGTTGAGTCCAAAATCCTGACCAATTTGAACGAAGAAAATGCCATTGCCGACACGTCGTGGATCAAGCCGGGAAGGGCGGCGTGGAACTGGTGGAACGGCTCCATTTGTGCGAAAGGCGTTCGAAATTTTTCCACGGAGGGAATGAAGTACTATGTTGATTTTGCGGCGGAGTCGGGTTTCGAGCACCTGGTGATTGATGCGGGCTGGTCTGCCCGGGACGACATTACAAAAATGAACGGAAGGGTCGATATTCCAGCGGTGGTGCAACACGCCAAGAAACTGAACGTAGGTGTATGGATATGGATCCATTACCGGGATGCGGTGCGACAACTGGAGGAAGCCTTTCCCATCTATGAGCAATGGGGCGTTGCCGGCGTGAAGATCGATTTTATCGAGCGCGACGACCAGACAGGAATCGCGTTTTATTACCGCAGTGCCAGGAAAGCCGCCGAACATCGCCTGATGTTGGACTATCATGGCAGCACCAAGCCTACCGGGCTAAGCCGGACTTACCCCAATATACTTGGATACGAAGCCGTGATCGGAATGGAAGTGTCGAGGGGTGGATTGAGGGACAATCCCGACGTTCACGTTATGCTTCCGTTCACCCGCATGCTGCAGGGTTTTATGGATTATACCCCTGGCGGCTTCAACAACGTTACGAAAGAAGAATTCACTCCGCGCAATAGCAAACCGATGGTTATGGGGACGCGGGCCCACCATCTAGCCATGTACGTGGTTTATGAGTCGCCCATCCAAATGGTTTCCGATTATCCCGATGCCTACAAGGGGGACCCGTCATTCCAGTTCATCAAGGATGCGCCCGCAACCTGGGACGAGACGAAGGTGCTCAATGGCGTGCCGGGAGAGTATATCAGTGTCGCCCGACGCAAGGGAGACAAGTGGTTTGTGGGGAGCATGACCAACTGGAATCCACGCCAATTCAAGCTGGCGTTGGACTTTCTGGGGCCCGGATCGTACACGGCCGAGGTTTATGCGGATAGTCCGGACTCCGACCGGTTTCCCAAGCATGTCGTGATCAAGCGGAAGAAGGTGACCAGGGAGCAAACGCTCAGCCTTCAGCTTGCTGCCGGAGGTGGCTGCGCCATCTCCTTCAAGCGTAACTAGCCTAACTTTCGATACTGGGGCGAGTTTCCCTGGGCGGCCTGCGGATTTCCTCGATCTTTCGCAGGCGGATACCCAAAGGTCTTCACTACATTTCTTGCGTTGCGATCACATCGTCAGCTTCTTCTCGGCGCTCAGGCG